>CAZHBL010000093.1:0-13009 GCA_964530105.1 uncultured Pirellulales bacterium
GGCCGGATTGCTCTTGCAGAACGGTGGGATACCCTTCCGTGGCATTACAGCAGGGAACAGCTTCGGGCGCTGGAGTTCATCCGGACCGATCGTAGGCTTTTCCCGATCCTGCTTTCCAATTATGGGTGCGGACCTGATGCTTTTACAATCAAGCATCTGGAAGAAATGCTATGTGACAGGCCAAGGCTTTTCCTTGAGTTTGACGAGCACCGCGGGGAAGCCGGCCTTGTAACGAGGCTCGAAGCCTTTGCGGATGAAATTAATAGCCACATCGAGTTGGGTACTACCTGGTCAATGATTCCAAAAGCAACCCGTGGAAGCATGCCGAGGCCTTGCGGGAAACGATTATTCATTCCGAATTTTTCTGAACATTCCCACATCTATGCGGCCGTTCTGCGGTCGGCAGGCCTTGATGCGCAGGTGCTGCCAATGCCTGATGCAGAAACATTGCGTTTGGGTGAAGAACTCAGCTCCGGCCGGGAATGTCACCCGTTTTCCATTATCCTCGGTGAACTGGCAAGGATTTCGCGTTCCAGGGAATTACAAAAGGGCGACGTCTTTGTCAGCCCTTCGACCACGACCCCGTGTTTGATTAGACAATATGGCGATGCCTATCGCATTCTCGCAGAGCGTGCTCATCTGCCAGAAATCGAGATCTGGGATGCAGCAGGACGTGAAATCGGCAATGTCATCGGTATGTCTGGATTACTCAGGCTCTATGAAGGTCTTACTGCGGTCGATTTCTTATACGTACTGTCCACAAGGCTCCGGGCTTATGAGCGACAGAGCGGCACGGTTGATGACATTTTCACCGATGCAATAGCCAGAGTTTCAAGTGCTGTTGCTAACAAACAAAGCATAGAAGCTGAGTTAATAAATGGTGTACGTGCATTGCTTGCCGCGCGGCGGGATGGAAATCCCGGCGACAAGCCTGTCATAGGCGTAACAGGTGACCTGTACACGAGGATTAATCCCGTGGGCAACAGGGGCCTTTTTCACCACCTCGAGAGTATGGGATGTGAAGTTTGGCCAAGTCCGTATTTTGTAGCCAGCGTGGACATCACGGCATGGAGGGACAGCAGGCGAGATGCGAAGAGACTGCACATTAGAGACGCCTTCTGGGAGACTCTTTCCTGGGGGATTTCAACAGGCGTTTCGAAACGGCTATTTCGGAACATTGATCCCCAAGCGCTGAGAATGGCATCCGAGCAGAAGCCCTCCAGACTCATCGAGCTTGTCGAACCGTTTGTGTCGGAGCACACAAACTGGCTCGTCCTACTTGGCGTCGGCAAGATCGCCGATTATATTGAGTGTGGCGCTCAGGGAGTGATAAACGCTGTTGCCGTTCACTGCATGGTGGGTGTGGCAATCGATGCAGCTTTGCCTCTCCTCCGCAGCACCTATCCTGACACACCCATCATCACGCTGACGTACGGAGGTACTGAAGGGCCCGCACAGCATATCCGTCTTGAGACTTTTGTCCATACTGTGCTGGAGCGTTCAAAACACGGTGGCAGTACTGCTGGAGGTACGTCATAGCAAGTGGCACCAACTTAAAAAACCAGAAAGACAATGCTCTTTGGGTATTGTTTCCATGCATATCTGGCAAACGTTATTTCTTAAAAAATAAAATAAATTACTTGACTTGTGCAAATAATTGCCGATATAATAACAGTGTATAATTGATTGAAATGAGAATATAATGAATCGCTTTTGCGGAATTAAGAATTACTGAATCAACATCACGCCACATTGTTATCCATCATTTCCATCATTTTACCGCCCTTTATAAAGAAAGGTACTATAGGTAGATAAGATTGTCTATTCGCCTGATTGAAATCAGCAGAGGGTATGGTCAGATTCATACAGAGCCGCAAATAGGAGATAGTTTGATGCATTCTTTGAAACAGGAACAAAAAAGCGGGAAATTGCTTCTCACAAGTGTATGCAGACCTCTCGGACCAAAATACGGCGATGGTGAGAGTGTAGGTTATGAACTCCTCTACGGACAGGTCACCAGAAGCCAGGGGATCTTCAGCCCTCGAGCCACACATGTTCATTACTCTCTCGATTATATAGCAAACAACCTTGAAATCCCTACGGTAGTGCTCCACTACCCATCACGCAGGGAACTGATTCGAGAACTCAAGAAGGGATATGATTTTGTCGGAATCTCTTTCATATTGGCAACATTTCACCGGGCGAAAGAAACGGTTAGCCTGATACGCAAGTATTCTCCTATGAGCAAGATTATCTTAGGTGGTTATGGCACGGTTCTTGACGATGATACCCTCAAGCAATATGGTGACCACATATGTAGAGAGGAAGGAGTTGGATTCATGCGGCGGCTTCTCGGTGAGCCGGAAATCCCCATGCCGTACAAGCACCCCCTGATTGAAAGTCGTATGGAGATCTTGTCGGTTCCCTACTCCAAAACAGGCCTGATATTTGCTGGCTTGGGCTGTCCCAATGGATGCGATTTCTGCTGTACCTCCCATTTTTTCAAAAGACGGCATATCAAGCTTCTTCCCGAGGGTAGGGATATCTACGACGTGATTGAACGCTACCTGATAAGGGATCCCAACACTGTGTTCACTATTATCGACGAAGATTTCCTTTTGGACAAGAAAAGGGCGATGCAGTTTCGGGACTGCGTGCTCGCCGGAGGCAAACCGGTTTCTATCTTCGTGTTCTCAAGCGTCAAGGCCATCAGCCAGTATGCAGTTCAGGAAATTCTGGAAATGGGTGTAGATGGCATCTGGATCGGCTATGAGGGAACCCGCTCGGGATACAGCAAGCAGAGTGGAAAATCCGTGCATGAGCTTATTCGTGAACTCCGAGAAAACGGAATTGTTGTCCTAACATCCATGATTGTCGGGTTCGATTACCAGACTCCGGAAGTAATCTCTCAGGAGCTGAACGGACTGATGGACCTTAGGCCGGAACTCGCCCAGTTCTTGATATACAGTCCCCCTCCCGGAACACCTTTCTATGATCGGGTCATGTCTCAGGATCTTATGAGGCGTGAATACGTCGAAAATCCCAACAAGCGCTGGCATGATGGATGTGGTTTCAAATCCATAGTAAATCATCCGACCATGTCCTCTTCCGAAATCGAGGCCATGCAGCACTGGTGTTTTGAACAGGATTTTCAGAGGCTCGGTCCATCAATCTATCGTATTATCGAGACGAGGTTCGATGGATACAAGAAGTGGAGGGAATCTTCCAGCAATTTCCTTCGAATAAAAGCGGCCGATCTGGCGAAGGATCTTAGAAAGGCGTATGTTGTGTTTCTGGTTGGGCGATTGTTAGGACCTAATGGTAGTATTCGGTCATGGGTCAGAGAGCTGGAGTACAAGGTTCGTGCCGAGCTGGGTAATCCGACGCTGACGGAGAGGCTGATGTCTTTGAGTGCTCTGGGAGCGGCTGCCTGGACCGCACTGAAGCTGCGCTTGGGCATCTTCCAGCACCCGCGTCTCGGCCGTGTATGTTTCAGGATGCCTGAAGAAGGTTTGGGCTTATGGGCGACTAAGATATGGGAATCACTACGGGACGAAAGCATTTCCCCGCACTTATCCGTCCAAGTGGATCTCCAACATGCTAAAAGGCAGGTCTGGGTGCAATTGAATGGCGTTCTGGATAATCTTCGCGCCGAAAGACTCGCCCAGAGAATCGAGGAGTATCTCAAAAAGGACCGTGGAAAACTAATCCTGGATCTTGAAAAAGTAAGGCATTCCGAAGGTAAGGCCTTTGAAACCCTGGCAAACAAGCTAAGAGCCTATCGCCACCGGATCCGCATACGGCTACCAAGGAACTACCTGGGCCATGCCGCCCAGTTTTTGCTTCTTGCACAGATATTCAAACATTACCAGAGCTGACCTCCTGGCCTTAATTTTCAAAATAGTGTCTGGCTGGGAGGTTCGTGTGACATCTTATTTGTGGCGAGCCGCACAGTTCCTCATACACTATCGGCCACAATGTAATCAAGACGAAGGAAAGACAGTACACCATATGCATTTGATATTCCTTTCGACATTATTATACTGCTGTGATACTAATGATTCAAGGAGAGAAAACAAAGCCAAAGATTTATGGAAAGTCGTAACTTTCGCATATTACTCCATCGTCCAATGAATCTGCAGCAAGCCATAAAAGATAAATCGAGTTCGCCGGGAGAAGCGTAACCAGACAGCCGTTGACCGGCGTGCCTATTCTGAAGGGCTATTTAGGTGTCCCGGCATTTTTTATGCCGATGCAGTAGATGTTCTTCATTCCGACTAGGAAAAGTCTGCCATTTGCCGCCGCAGGTGATGGGTGATTGCCATCGCCAAGGTCATTAATAGCGAGGATGCGGTACTCAGTCCCCGCCTGAACGACATAGCTCTTGCCAGCGTTTGCGAAGAACAGGCGCCCCTTTGGGTCCGCAATCGGACTGGCCCAGGTGGTTGATATGTCTTTGAGGCGCTCGGAATAAATCTCTTTTCCTGTAGCCATTTCCCAACACTGGAGGAAACCGGGAGTGCGCAGGCGATACATGTATTCGCCGACAATGATGGGCGAACTCAGTGCTTCGCCTCTCTGCATGATGGTCCAGCGGATGTGTGTGTCGGAGACGTCGCCCGAACCGGTCGGATCAACAGCTACGCCGATGCCGCCCCGGCCATCGTCAAAGTAGACGAGGCCCTTCCCGTAGGCCGGCGATGATGCATCTCCCTCGCCCCGGCACCACCACAGGAGTTTTCCGTCGGCCGGATCAAGGCTCTGCAGTGCATCGCCCGCCTCTTTCATGCCCGAGGCCACAAGAAGCATCTGAGGTCTGTTATCGACCTGAATGATCAAAGGCGTGCTGTGCCCGAACTGCATTTGCGGGAGTTTCCTCTCCCATCTCATATTGCCGTTGTTCTTGTCGAAGGCAACTACCCGCGAGTCTTCTTTCTTTGCCATAGCGCAAAAGAGGATGACGGTATCGCCATAGAGGACCGGGCTGCTGCCAAGAGTAACGTCGAAGGAGTAAGGAACAATCTGCTTTCGCCATGCAATGTTGCCATGGAAATCTATTGCGGCCAGTACCGATGAGGCGAACGCACAGTAAATTAGCTTGCCGTCGGTGACAGGCGTGGCGGCGGCGTAGCCTCCGCCCGGCCCGCTGCGAAAATCTGTCCGCAACCAAGGTCCGGGTGGTACGAGCGTATCCCAGAGCAATCCTCCATCGGACGTGCGATAGCAGGTGACATGATGTTCCGGAATAACCTCTTTGCGGTCTTCAACATCAGCCGGCCAGTTAACTGTGCAGACGATAACCGCATTATCCCAAACTATGGGACTGGCGTGCCCCTGGCCGGTAAGAGGTGAAGTCCACAGCACGTTTTTATTTTCAGGGCCGCCCCATACGATTGGCAAATTTCCCTCCGTCGTATAGCCAAGGCCGGTCGGACCGCGGAAACCGGGCCAGTTCGCTCGGGCGAGGGTATTCGGTGTCAGAAGAATGCCTGTCAAAATAATGACAAATATGGACGGCAGGTTTTTGAAAAACCTGATTCCTGTCTTGAGATGTTTCGTCATATCGTATTCCCTGCGTATCTTGTCTGTTAGTGGTTTGGCTTTTCACCTAAATACAGGAATGACTATACCACCAGAGGATTGATGATTCCAGTTTAAAACACGAAGTCATCTCCTCCCTGACCTAAAATCGGAATCCGACTTATACGTAATTTGCCTGCGTCTCAATTTCTTTCTTCAATATGAGCGATTAGAGTTGTAAAAAGCCATCACCTTGTGATTTTCTCGTGCCGCATACCTCACATTATTGTATACTTTAGACTGCATGTTTTTCCGAGAGTCAAGGTAACAATTATTTATGGAGGAATGATTAGGATGAGTACACAGTCTGTCTTGAGAATCGTAGCAATGTTTGTTCTGATTCCCGCCGTCACGGCATTGGCACAGGATGGTAAACATTCGTTTGCCTTGGGCGAGAAAGAGTTTCTCCTTGATGGTCATCCGATCCGGATTATCAGTGGGGAGATTCATCCGGCACGTGTCCCGAAAGAGTATTGGAAGCATCGGATACAAATGGCCAAGGCGATGGGGTGCAATACCATCGCCGCCTACATATTCTGGAACTACCACGAGAGTGAACCCGGAGTATTTGATTTCGAAACAGGGAATCACAACCTCGTACAGTTCTTCAGGCTTATTCAGGCCGAGAAGATGTGGGCGTTACTCCGGCCCGGTCCCTATGTGTGCGCCGAGTGGGACTTCGGCGGACTTCCGCCCTACCTTTTGCGGATACCCGACATCAAAGTGCGTTGTATGGATCCTCGCTACATAGTGGCAGTGGAAAGATATTTGAAGCAAATGGCCTCCCTGGTCAAGCCGTTATTGGTGACCAATGGCGGGCCAATCCTGATGATTCAGATCGAAAATGAATACGGCAGCTTCGGAAACGACAAAAATTATCTTGAGGAACTGAGAAGAATATGGATGCGAAATGGAATCAATGGGCCATTTTTCACTGGGGATGGCCCAACTCCTTACATGCTGGAAGCAGGAAACATCGATGATGCGGCGATTGGCCTGGATCCCGGCTCTGATGCGAGAGCCTTTGCCCAGGCTACTTTGAGGAATCCTGCCGTTCCTGCCTTCAGTAGTGAGACTTATCCGGGCTGGCTCACGCACTGGGGTGAGCCATGGTCAAAGCCGGGCACAGATGGCCTGCTCCGTGAAGTTACGTTTTTGCTGGAAAACAAAAAGTCGTTCAATTTTTACGTGATCCATGGCGGCTCAAACTTTAGCTTCACCGCCGGAGCGAATTCCGGCGGAAAAGGATATGAGCCCGATATAACAAGCTATGATTATGATGCTCCGATCAACGAACAGGGCAGACCGACGCTGAAATATTTTGCACTGAGAGAACTCATCGCAAAGTATGCCGGGCCATTGCCGGAAATGCCAGATCCAATACCTGCGATGGAGATACCAGAAGTTGAGATGGAGGTTTTTGCCTCGGTATGGAACAATCTTCCTGAGCCTGTCCACTCCATTCAGCCTAAAGCCTTTGAGGCGTATAACCAGGACTATGGATTTATTATCTACAAGACGAATTTGATTGGCCATAAAAACGGAAGATTGACAATCACTGAATTACACGACTACGCGACTGTGTTCTTGAATGGTGAATATGTCGGCAAGCTGGACCGTCGTGAGGCGGAAAGAACCATAGAGCTGCCCAAAAGTGACGTCGAGTATCCCGTCCTGGAGATCCTGGTGGAGGGGATGGGAAGGATCAACTTCGCTCAGTACATGATTGACCGAAAAGGAATCACGGATCGTGTTACCCTGAATGGGATGACATTAATGAATTGGGAGGTATACAATCTCCCATTTGATGCACAGTATGTACAGGAACTCAAGTCGGGTCCTGTAGATACTGCACGGAGAGGCGTATTCTTTAATGGAGTTTTCACCCTGGAGGTTGCGGCGGATACATATATCGATATGACCAATTATCAAAAAGGCGTTGTCTGGGTCAACGGTCATAATCTGGGACGTTTCTGGGACATTGGGCCCCAGAAGCGCCTGTATTGTCCGGGACTGAGGCTCAAGAAAGGGACAAACGACATAGTCGTATTTGATCTGCTGCAGAACGAGGCCAAGCCTATTTGTGGCAAGACAACTCTATATTAACGGTTTGTGTGGTATATAATGTATTCGTTATTACAGGTTCTTCTTATTACTGTCTCCTGTAGATGACCTGAACATGACATATTATATTTGGAATAAGTGCTCAAACATCAATTATAAGGACTATGTTTGGAGATCCTAATGAGAATTATTATCCAGTTGAACCTTATTTTGATAAGCGTTTTGTCAGTTGCTCAATTGGCTTTGGCGAAATCATCGAAAGAGAACAGTAGTGAGTCTGGAGCAATTGTTTTCGTTAAGTCTGAAAGCAGTCGCCATCGGAACGAACTTGCCAGGAGATTTCAAAATCCGCCAGACTCAGCCCGGCCAGGTGTATATTGGTATTTTATGGACGGCAATCTGGATCGGGAAGAAATGACAGCCGATCTGGAAGCAATGAAGGAAGCTGGTATCGGCAATCTGGTTTTTCTGGAGGTCAATGTGGGCGTGCCCCGCGGTCCTGTCGGTTTCATGAGCGATCAGTGGCAGGATTTCTTTGCTCATGCCGTCCGTCAGGCGGAGCGGTTGGGTATTGAGATTACTTTGGGTAGTGGCCCAGGCTGGGCTGGCAGTGGTGGCCCATGGGTCAAGCCGGAACAGTCGATGCAACATTTAGTGGCCAGTTCCGCAGAGGTTCATGGGCCTGCCCGATTCAATGACAAACTTCCCGTTCCTGACCCTCGAAAACCCTATTTTCCAACCATTACGAAAGAATTACAGGAAAAAAGAGAAGCTTACTTCGAAGACGTGGCAGTACTGGCATATCCCACGCTTAAGGCTGATGTAAAGGTAGAGTTTTCCGATGAGAAAGCTTTATATTATCGAGCGCCTTTTTCTTCAGTAGACGGTGTTAAACCTTATTTGCCGGCTCCGGCTGAGTATTCACCAGTACCCGAATCGGCATGTATAAATATGGACAAAATGATCGATTTAACTTATCTACTTAAATCAGATGGTACACTGGACTGGAATGTACCTGCCGGTGACTGGACGATTATGCGATTTGTTAGTCGTAATAATGGGGCTAATACGCGCCCGGCGCCACAACCTGGTTACGGATTCGAATGTGATAAATTCTCCAGCAAAGCTTTTGACGATCATTTCAATAATTACATCGGCAAATTGTTGAAGAAAGTCGGGCACAGAAAAACCGGTACCGGATGGACGATGCTCCATATCGATAGCTGGGAAATGGGAGCACAGAATTGGACACAGAATTTCCGCCAAGAGTTTCGCAAACGGCGGGATTATGACCCTCAGCCTTTTTATCCTGCCTACATGGGGCTTGTTGTTGGAAACCTTGAACTGACTGAACG
Source organism: uncultured Pirellulales bacterium (assembly GCA_964530105.1). Taxonomy (GTDB): domain Bacteria; phylum Planctomycetota; class Phycisphaerae; order Sedimentisphaerales; family Anaerobacaceae; genus JAFGPJ01. The sequence goes on from CAZHBL010000093.1 coordinate 9,000, forward strand.
TTTTTTGTGGGATTTGCGTTTGACAGGGCAGGAACTGGTTTTGGAGAATCATGCGCAGCACCTGAAGTCACTCGGACGCAAGTACGGCTTAGGACTGTCCATCGAGCCTTACGATATGAATCCCACCGCGGATTTGGATTTGGGTGCTGTTGCCGATGTGCCGATGTGTGAATTCTGGAGCCCGGGTTATTTTAATACCATATATAGCTGCATCGAGGGTGCATCTATTGCCCATACGATGGGCCGTCCGATTCTGGCGGCAGAGGCATTTACGGCGGGATCTCAGGAAAACTGGCAACAGTATCCCGGTTCGATGAAAAATCAGGGGGATTGGGCATTTTGTATGGGCATCAACCGTTTTGTCTATCATACTTTTGCCCATAAGCCGCTCGGACAGGAATATCATCCCGGTATGACTATGGGCCCTTACGGCGTACATTGGGACAGAGGCCAGACATGGTGGTCTATGGCTGCGGATTATCATCGTTACATTACTCGTTGTTCCTACATGCTGCGACAAGGGGTAACAGTAGCCGATATTCTTTATCTGACTCCCGGGGGAACACCGCATGTTTTCCAGCCTCCATCGAGTGCGTTAGAAGGTGAAGGGATTTTGGCCGACAAACGAGTCTACTCTTTTGACGGCTGTTCACCTAATATCCTGATAGAACGTGCTCATGTTCGAAATGGACGCATTTCATTTCCCGAAGGAACCACGTATAGCCTGCTCGTTCTTCCCGATTGTGAGACCATGCTCCCTTCAGTCCTGCGAAAAATCGAGCAGCTCGTGAGTGCAGGCGCTACTATCGTTGGTTCTCCACCACTTAAATCACCCAGCCTCATGGACTATCCAAAGTGTGACCGGCAATTGCAGGAAATCGCCAGGCGTCTCTGGGGCTCGCTGGATACGCCCGCAATACTCACTCAGCGCCAATACGGCAAGGGCCGGATATATTGGGGTGGTCCATTTTCAAAGTCAGAAAACGAATTATATCCCGCCTATGATGCCACTGCCGAACTGCTGACCAATATGGGCGTGCCGGAGGATTTCACCGCTACCGGACCGGTCCGCTACACGCATCGCCGCACAGAAAATCATGACATTTATTTCGTTGCCAATAAAAGCGATCAGGTAATCCAGGTGGATTGCACATTCAGGGACGGTGACGACCGGCCCGAACTCTGGATACCGGTGACAGGTGAAATGCGGTCTTTGGCGAAATACCATTATCACGAAAGCGGCCGGACTACGATTCCCATGCGTTTTGAACCTTACGAGAGCTTTTTTGTCATCTTTTTACACAAGCAGGCAGGGCGGTCCGCGAATATCCTGTCGGAGATAAACTTCACGGAACCAAAACCAATAGCCGTAGTGGATGGGCCGTGGGATGTTTCCTTTGATACCAGATGGGGCGGCCCGAAAAAAATTGTGTTCGATAAACTTATTGATTGGACCCAACATAACGAACGCGGCATCAAGTATTACTCCGGCGTCGCGACCTACGAGAAATCTTTCGACCTGCCTGATTTTCAGCCCTCAGACGGTGACTTCTACCTTGATCTGGGCGTAATTCATCATCTAGCCAGGCTGCGCCTTAACGGAAAAGACCTTGGCGTAATATGGACCGCACCCTGGCGTGTTAAGATTACCGATACGGTACGGGCAAAGGACAATCAACTAAAGATCGAGGTTGCTAATCTCTGGACAAATCGTTTGCTTGGTGATCAGCAGGAACCGGACGCTAACGTCAGAGCCGTTAAGTGGCCTTCCGGATTGCTTGAGGGCAGGCAGTGGCCGGCCGGCCGTTACACCTTTACAACAAAACACATTGGTAAAATGGAACTACCACTTTTGAAATCCGGTCTGCTCGGTCCCGTTACTGTACAATTCGACGATTTTATGAGGTAAACTAACCCAAATTCAGACTGGCCCTCGATGAAGAGTTACCATGTTCCCTTTGGAAGGATTAGAGAATTGTGTTAAGATTTAGTGGAGATAGAGTCATGAGTATATGGACACAGTCGACGGCCGAGTCGGTGGATTGGCGATTCGCAGCGCGAACAAGGCTCACCGTCTGGGCATCCTTGATCATTTGCATATTCGGCGCTGCCGGGACGACGTACGGCGGCGGACAGTACCTGAAGGCCGACTATCCGGGCTCGACCGTCCCGGGCGAATTACCCACACCCGTCACGTACACTCTCTGGATTCCTGACGGTGTCCCGCGTTTACGCGGGATCATCGTACACCAGCACGGGGCCGGTACAACGGCCTCCATTGAGGGATCCACTGCCGCCTATGATCTGCACTGGCAGGCCCTGGCGAAGAAGTGGGACTGCGCACTGTTCAGTTCCTCCTATCACGTGCTGAACGAGAAGGTCGACCTGTCACCCGGAGGCTCTGAGGTTTGGTTCGACCCGCGTCACGGTTCGGAAAAGGTCTTCCTCGATGCGCTCGACGAATTCGCCGCCCAGTCCGGCCGGCCCGAAGTTGCGACGGTCCCCTGGGCCCTCTGGGGACACTCAGGCGGTGGTATCTGGGCGGACGTCATGAGCACCCTTCATCCCGGGCGAGTCGCCGTGATCTGGATGCGTTCCGGCACGGCCATCATGTTTCGCAGCAAGCCGGAGTTTCCGCAGCCAGACGTGCCCGCGGCCGTCTACAAAATCCCCTCCATGAGCAATCCCGGCGTGAAGGAAAAACCAAACATCACCTGGACCGGCCCGCTTGCCACTTTCCAGGAATACCGTGCTGAGGGCACGCCAATCGGCTTCGCCCCGGATCCGCGCACGGGCCACGAATGCGGCGATTGCCGCTACCTGGCGATCCCGTTCTTCGATGCCTGCCTGGCGATGCGGCTGCCGGACAAGGGCAGCGGGGATCAGGTTCTCAAGCCGGTGGACATGAGCCGGGCCTGGCTGGCACCTTTGCTGGGCGATAAGGCCGTACCGGCGGCTTCGTACCAGGACGATCCGAACAAAGCGGTCTGGCTGCCGAACGAAGCCGTAGCCAGGGTCTGGATGGAGTACGTCAGAACCGGTGCCGTGAGCGACACCACACCACCGCCGGCGCCGTACGACGTGAAGGTCACGCCCGGGGGAGACCGGGGAACGGAAATCACCTGGAGCGCCGATGCGGATTTCGAGAGCGGTATCCGCTGCTTTGTTGTGTTGAGAGATGGACAGGAACTGGCCCAGGTGCCCCGGACGCCGGAGGGCAAATTCGGACGTCCGTTGTTCCAGTCGATGACGTATCACGATACGCCGTCACAGCCCATGCCGGAGATGCGATACCTGGACACCGAAGCAAAGGCCGGACAGATACACACTTATAGCGTCATCACGGTCAACAGCGTGGGGCTCAAGTCGGAGCCGTCAGCCGCATCACCAATCAAGACTTCGTCCCTCGTCCGGCGACTGGGTGACATGGTGCTGTGGTATCGTCAGCCGGCCGTTGAGTGGCTGGACGCCATGCCGATAGGCAACGGCATCATGGCTGCAATGGTATTCGGCGGCACTCAGCAGGAGCGCATCGCGATGAACGAATCGAGCTTCTGGTCCGGCCGGCCGCACGACTATGATGATCCCAATGCTGGAAAATATTTCCCTCTGATTCGCGATCTGGTCTTCGCCGGGAAGTTCCAGGAAGCGGAGAAGATGGCCGACGAGCACTTCTACGGCATCCCTTCTGCGCAGCAGGCATATCAGCCGCTGGGCGATCTGCTGCTTTCTTTCGACGGAGTGGACGCCGTCGCAGATTATTGCCGCGAGCTGGATATGGAAACCGGCGTGACAAATGTTCACTATCGCGCAGGCGATGTAGTCCTTACGCGTGAGGTTTTCATCTCCTACCCGGACCGCGTGATGGTGGTGCGAATTACCGCCGACAAGCCGGGCGGCATTAGTGTCCAGGCACAATTCAAGAGCCCTTACCTCGATCGGGTGACTGCCAGGGGCGACAGACTCGTAATGGACGGGTGCTGGAAAGGCCCGATGAAGCCGGAGAACTG
>CAZHBL010000094.1:0-2040 GCA_964530105.1 uncultured Pirellulales bacterium
TGGCCAGAAAGCCGGCGGGAACAGGGTATTACAGTTGGTTCGAAGAAACCGGAACCTTAATCTGGCCACACAACGATTTCTTTCTTGTTTTAGGGATTTATGGAATACCAGGCGCCCTACTATTTATATGTTTCATGGGCATACTGCTGTCCACGATCAGGCGTATCCCGCTCGGACTCGAAAAAATATACGCCAGAGCAGTTCTCATATTCCTTATCATGATGGGATTGACAATCGGCCAGATGTTTCACAAATACTATTGGGTTTTCCTGGCATTTGTAATGGCGGGCGAACGAATCGCTAAAATTTATACGCTAACGGAAGATTCAGAATCTACCACCGAATATGAAGATGACTCATTAACAGAATATGAGCCGGCTTATTCAGCCGAGACTATAACATCGTGAAAATTCTGGCAATTTCACATTTGTTTCCAAATCTCAAAGAAACCAGATACGGCATCTTTGTGGCCCGGCAACTTTCCGAGATTAGCCGGCTTGGTGCGGAAATAACAGTTATTGTGCCGCGCGTCTGGTGCCCCGGATTGCTCAGGCACTTCGACAGATGGAAAAACCATGCTCACAAAAGCCCGCTGTGCCGATTCGAAGGGATAGAAACTTTCAGCGTGCCGTATTTAAGACCGTCGGGGAATTTTTATAATCGATTGTCCGGCCTGGCCGCTTTTCGGGCCATGAAAAGTAAAGTTCTCGAATTACACAAAAGCAGGAAGTTCGACGTGATATACGCCACGGATTTTTTTCCTGACGGAGATGCAGCTGTAAGGTTGTCTAAGTGCCTGAAGCTTCCGGCGGCTTGTTTGGGTATCGGCGTAGATGTAAATATAACCGCCCAATCCAGCGGAATTATATACAGGCATTTTGTAAGAACGGCTAAGGCTCTTGACGGCACATTAGCCTGTGGCCAAAGCGTTGCAGACGGAATCGAAGCTGTAACCGGCAAGAGCCCCTTATGCGTTTACGGTGTTCTGGATCTGGAAGAGTTCTCGCCGGCACCGGATAAAATTCCGGCAAGAAAAGAGTTGGGCCTGCCGCCGGATAAAACCATAGTTCTGTACGCCGGTTATTTAACCAGACGCAAAGGTGTTTATGACCTTCTCGAAGCAATATACAGAGTACAAAAAAAGTACCCGAACTTGCTACTTGCCATGTGTGGAGCCGGCCCCGAAGAAACAGCGCTGCGGAGACTGATTCGAGAAAAAGACATTGAACATATTGTTCACATGGCCGGTGAGGTCGAGCCGGAACGAATGAATAAATGGATGCAGGCAAGCGATCTGTTCGTGCTGGCTTCTCATACTGAGGGGATGCCCAACGTCGTCATGGAGGCAATGGCTTGCGGCCTGCCGGTTGTTGCTACAGCGGTTGGCGGCCTGCCCGGGACAATTGGTGATTCTGATGGTGCTATTCTTGTGCAACCTGAGAACGTCGACGACCTGGAAAAAGCGATTGTTAAAGTAATGAACGACAATCAACTGCGGTCTCATATGCAAATCGCCGCTCGAAACAGAGCGGAAGAACAATTCGGGGGCAGGCGCAATGCACGCCTGGTTTTAGATTATCTACGGAAAATCGTAGAAGAAAAAAAGGCAAAACAAAAGTGCTAAGCAGTTCGATAAAACAAACATATCTCGTAATAGACGCCTGCCAATTCTCCGCCAACTATAATTATTGCCTGTTGGACGCTCTGGCTAAAAAAGGGGAAACAATAGTCTATGCCACAACGAAATTTGCACACGGTCACATCCCCAGCCCGCCGGATGTTACGGTTTTTCGCTGCTTCTTTTTTCTTGCCCGCCTGGCCGGGATGGCGACTTCGTCAGGACCGATACGACGTTTTCTTCGAGCAATCGAGTATCCGCTGAATCTTATTATCCTGCTGGCTTACGTGCTGATAAAACGCATTAAAGTCGTCCATTTTATATGGGTTGTTTCGCCCTGCCTGGACTATTGGCTAATAAAACTGTTACAACTGACAGGATGCCGCGTGATTTATACGGCACACAATCCGTTCCCGCACGAG
>CAZHBL010000094.1:2050-12925 GCA_964530105.1 uncultured Pirellulales bacterium
TTAAAGCCGGAGATATTCGCAAGTATTCCAGAATTTATCAAAAAGTCGACCGCGTAATCGCCCTGACGTACTATACTCTAAACGAAATAATAGTACACTGTGGGATATCTCCCGAGAAAATTTCTGTGCTTCCACACGGGGATTACGAGGCCCTGTTTTCACGATACGGCTTTAATAACAATCTGGCTAAAGAAGTACGGCAAAAAGCGGGAAATCGAAAAATCATCGCCTTTCTCGGCCATATCCGTCCGTACAAAGGACTGGAAGTTTTTGTCGATGCGTTCGGACTAATCAAGAAACGAATTCCCGAATCTTTCTTCCTGGTCGCCGGTTCGGTACTGGTCGGCGACAAGAAGGACTGGGAAGAAAAGCTCACCCAAAGCTGCAAGCCAGATGACCTCTGGGTGGACATCCGTTTCGTACCGGTCGAGGACATCAAAGCATATCTTTCAGTCATCGATGTGCTGGTTCAACCTTATATTAGTGCATCCCAAAGCGGCAATACAGTCATGGCGTACGCCGCGGGAGTGCCGGTCATTTCGACGGACATTGGAGGTCTGGCCGAAATGACTGAGAACGGAAAAACAGGATACGTTATCCCCTCCGGCGACCCAGAGGCGGTTGCCGATGCCGTCATTAAATGTTTCGAAAATGATAATCACGAGAAAATGTCTCGGAATGCCCGCCGGGCCGCTACAGAGCAGTTCAACTGGGAGAAGATTGCCGAGCAAACCGCCATAGTTTATCGTCAATCAGGAGCAGCTTCATAGAATATACTGTGAGACCTGGAGCATAGTGTGCACCAAGTAAAACGATTATTGAAAAGGACGGCATGGAAAATCTTGCCGCACTCGACGGTTCAATTAATAAAGAAACGTCACTATCTCAGACTGCTGCGCTCACCATTATTAGAAAAAGATCCAGAGCTAAGAGTTGTCCGATATTTGGTAAAACCAGGAGACACTGTAATCGATATAGGGGCCAATGTCGGAGTATATTCGAAAATACTTTCGGGATTAGTCGGGCCGGACGGCCATGTATACAGCATCGAGCCGTTCCCTCCAACCTTTGAAATATTGTGTTACAACGTAAGAAAATCACGCCTCGATAATGTTGAGCCTATAAACGTCGCCGTTTCCGATTCCCAGGCCGTTGTAACTATGTCGCTTCCTTATGATTCATCCGGAGCCGAAACTCATTATCGGGCTTCCATAGTCACGGATAGTGAGAAAAAAGGCAAAACTGAAACAACTAACGTCCTGGCTACCACTATCGATTCCAGATTTTTAAGCACATCCGGGACAATATCATTTATCAAGTGCGACGTGGAAGGACACGAGCTGGCTTGTATCAAAGGAGCAGCAAAGTTTTTGGCGCAATCTCAATCTGCGTGGTTTATTGAAGTTTCGGGAGAACCGGACGATACGGATTCGCCTGCTCATCATGTTTTTAAGATACTACACGATCATGGCTATACTGCGTGGTGGTTTGACGGCAGTAAACTCAGAAGATGCCGCCCCGGCGACAAAAGTACAAATTATTTTTTCTTAAAAGATAACCATATAGATATTCTGCAAAAAAGCGAAATAGAGCTACTATCGACTTGAACCTGGAGAAGGAAACTTCTTATGGGAATTCTTGAGGCTTTCCATCCGGAGCAAGGAGCCTTGCCGCCCAGGCATAAAAACACAGCGGCGCATTGGCCATGGTTTTATTCTGGGACAGAGGCATATTCGGCCCGCCGTTAGTCAAATCATACGCCAACGAGACAAACAGGTCTTTCACGGTATTGTCATACGCGGCAAGTCGATGCCAGCCGAACCATACATGGCCTTTATATCCGGGCGGTAAAATACCGTGTTTGGGATCATCGTATGCCACGTCACTGCCGTCGACGAAGTTCGCAAAGTAGAACGGATTCTTTTCCGGCTTCCAGATTTGCTTTTTGAAAGTTGTTATAAACATATCAAGGCCGGCTTTATCAATTAAACCTTCATGGTATGCCCTGGCGGCGAGCCAGGCGGTTCGGTTTGCATGTGCGGTATCAAAGACGGCTGTTTTTCCTTTTCGTCTCCAGTCGGGAATAAAATACCAGACGTAGCCGCCAGTCGATTCGCGAGGCAATACGCCCCAGTCGCTCGGGGCCTGGCGACCAAGTCCCAAGTCACTGGGAGGAGACTGGTGTAAGTCGGAACGAGAGCCGATGTATAAATTCGTCAGGCATTCGGCCCACTGTTGATAAGGATACTTACGATAGCCTAATTTATTAAGGTCCATGCAAATCACGGCAAAATGTTCGCGTATGTCCCGGGCGGTGTTTAAGACATCCAAAAGGTAGATTTTCGATCTGGGACCCTGGAAATATTCGGGCTTAATCGATGGTGAGTAAAAGAGCCATTTTTCGACAACGTTTTTTTCCACGAAATCGGCAATATCTTTCCAGCTGTCCAGCCCGGCCTGTTTGAGGGCGTCTGCAACCATGAGAAATCCGGCGGCACCCTGAAAGTCGCAGATTTGATTATGACCTCCGGTCTGCTCTTCGGCATCCTTCAAAAAAAAGCACGGCCATGTTCCTCTGGGCCGGTTACGCCGGAGCAATGGACGCTGGTTCGACTTTGCATCGGCCATTGCCTTAATAACCCGATTATTTGCCTGTTCGAGGTAGTCTGATTTGCCGGTAGCCCGCCACATGTCAATCAGGGCCTGAAGCTCCTGGCGAAGGTAATAAACCGCCATGTCATCCGAGAGGTTTTTGGACTTGTTTTTTCGAACATGAGTTGCATATTCCCGGTCGAAGGCTGCTATAAACCTTTTAAGCAATAAGGGCCGATTGACCTCGTCCAGAGGACTTGCCTGGGATTTAAGCTCCGGCAGAGGAACATTAGATTTTGCCGCCGGACATATTAATGCAGATATTCCTATTGAGCATAAAATAACCAAAAACAGAATTCCATTTATGGGACTGAGTATTTTTGAATTATACTGGCTTTTTTTCATGCGTTTTAGTTATATCCGAAACGAGGAAAAAGATGCGATATAAACTACGAACTTGTTTCTACTTATATTATATCTTACAAAGACAGAAAAGCAAATAAACAGGATTTATAAAGGTTGCCAGGGCATTTACTGGTAATATCATAATCATGCACATTCTCTACCTGCACCAATATTTTGCTACGCGAAAAGGAACGACCGGGACGCGGTCCTACGAATTCGCTAAGTATCTTGTGGGCAAAGGTCATCGCGTGACGATGATGACCTCGGGATTGACAAACCGGGAGTTTCCCGTGCCGGAAGATAAACAATACGCCGAGTTCGAGACCGAAGGAATTCGCGTGGTTGCAATTACGGCGGCCTACAACGATCCGCAGGTTGGCACCGCCATGAGTGGTTCGCAGCGGATGCTTAAGTTCTATCAGTTTGCATGGTCGGCCTGCCGTATCGGCAAGAAACTGCCGGCGCCTGATGTGGTCTTTGCCACGCACACGCCACTGACAATCGGACTGGCCGGCCTTACTTTGGGTCAATACTTCAAGGTTCCGTTCGTTTTTGAGGTTCGCGACCTCTGGCCCGAAGCGCTCGTCAACGTCGGAGCTTTGAAAAATCCACTGGCGATATGGTGGCTGGAGCGAATGGCAAAAAAAATCTATGCCGGGGCAAAACATATCGTCGCTCTGTCGCCTGGTATGAAAGAAGGCATCGTCCGCGCGGGCGTGCCGGCGGATAAAGTGACGATAATACCAAACGCCAGCGACCTGGATTTATTCAGCCCGGATATTGACGGCTCGGAACAACGCGAACAACTCGGATTGAAAGACAGATTCGCAGCAATCTACTTCGGGGCGATGGGTTTGGCGAACGGACTTGAGTACGTGATTGAAGCCGCCAGAATCCTTGCCGAACAATGCAAGAACAACATTGTTCTCGTACTCCTTGGCAGTGGCGGAAAACGTACCGAATTGGAGAAGCTGGCAAACGAATACGAGCTGAAAAACGTAATCTTCAGTAATCCTGCGCCCGACAAGGAACGATTAGCTCGAATCATAGCCGGTTGCGACGTGTGCCTGACTATCTATCGGGCGACTAAAGAGCACACATGGTCACCGAATAAAATGTTCGACGCCCTGGCGGCGGGAAAGCCCGTGCTTATCAATGTGCCGGGCTGGCTTGGTGAAACGATAGAGAAAAACAACTGCGGCAGGTGCCTCGACGCCAATCGCCCTCAAATGCTTGCCGATGCACTTCAAGAGCTGGCGTCTAATCCTGATTTGTGCCGGCAAATGGGTAAAAATGCACGTGAATTAGCGGAGCGGGAGTTTGACCGGGTCAAATTGGCCAACATTTTTGAAAAAGTGTTGATTAAGACTGTTAACGAATGATGATTAATGCAAAAGACCAACAACGGTCTGAGATTGTCAAAATTACAGAGGCCGGGCAGGAGCACATTTCAGGAATGGCCGAGTGCCATAATAAGTCCTTTCCTGGACGATTTATGACCAAGATGGGATATAATTGGCTTTGCGCACTTTATCGATTTTTCATTAGGCATCCCGGAAGCATTTGCCGGGTTGCTGTTGATGCAGATGGCCAAGTCATTGGTCTGGCAGTAGGCGGCGAACCAAATATCCGGGATGAATTTTTAGGTTTGGCGTTGTTTCGCTATCCACACCTTCTTTTCTGGAAGTTTCTCAGCAGACGACTCGTGCGCCGAGTGCTCCTTCGAGAACTCGCCGCCAAATTACGCCGAAAGCATGCCGCTGCTCATTCGGGCGATACTAAAGCGCAAAGTGCCGGGATTTGCTCAGGTAACCTGCTTTCAATCTGCGTTCTGCCGGACTATAAAGGGATTGGCGTCGCCGGAAAGCTTATCGAATCCTTCCAGCTTGCCTGTAAGGCCGAAGGATACGAGCGACTTACTCTATCAGTCCTTAGCGACAATAGCCGTGCCGTGGCGTTCTACAAGAAACATGGCTGGTGCCAGAGCGGCAAATCCGGAGAAAGTATTAGATTTGTTTTGGATTTGTGATTGCTGAAGAAATCTCATGCAGGATTCTCCTTTTGTAACTATTATCATGCCGATTCGCAACGAGGCCGATTTTATAGAGCGGGCGATAAGAAGCGTATTGGATAATGATTATCCCGCCGGGAGTATGGAGATTCTCGTTGTGGATGGGATGAGCGATGACGGCACGAGAGAAATTGTGGCCACTTTGTCGAAGGAGAACAATCCGATAAGAATGTTGGATAATCCGAAACGAATTACTCCGGCAGCAATGAATATCGGCCTTAAAGCTGCACGAGGCGATTTGTTTATTCGAGTGGATGGACATGTAGAAATCCCGGCGGATTTTATCGCTAAATCGATCCGGTGCCTGCACGAACATCCCCAAGCATGGGTCGCAGGCGGCTATATTAAAACAGTTGCGGATAGTTTTGTGGGCCAGGCGATTGCCGCAGCGATGCAGTCGCCCATCGGCGTCGGTAATTCGAGATTCAGGCTGGGAGATTACGAAGGCTGGGTCGATACGCTTGCCTTTGGCGCGCATCATAAGTGGGTCGTGGATAAAATCGGCTATTTCGACGAGGAATTGGTACGTAATCAGGACGATGAATTCAACCTGAGAATAATCTTGGCCGGCGGTAAAATATGGATGTCTAAAGCAATCCAAAGCTCATATTTTTCGCGTGGTTCGCTGTGTAAACTCTGGAAGCAGTATTTTCAGTACGGCTTTTGGCGAATAAGAACTTTACAGAAACACAAAAGGCCGGCCAGTTTCAGGCAAATAGTACCCTTGTTGTTCGTTTTGCTTCTGTTATCGACCGGATTTGCAGGTTTTTTATGGAAACCGTTTTGGGTTCTATTTGTAATTGAAGCGGCCCTGTATGTCCTTGCGCTCTTGATTGGAGCGCTGGATGTGGGTCGCAAATCCGGCTGGCGATACGCACCTCTGGCGCCGGCAGTTTTTGCCATCCTGCATTTTGCCTACGGATTAGGTTCGCTGTGGGGCGTTGTCAGGTTTTCCATCCTGAGAGGGAGCGGCATGAAAAAAACCGAGCAAATGCAAATGTCGAGGTAACGAAGCTCAGATGGATAAAATAATAGAAGAATACCAGCAAAAGTTTGCCCGATTCTTCGGCGCCGAGCGGGCCTTTGCCTTCTGGAAAGGCAGAGTCGCACTCTACGCCCTGCTGCGAGCGCTCGACGTCAGCAATGATGACGAGGTCATCCTGCCGGGTTATACCTGTGTGATGAACGTAAATCCGATAAAGTACGTCGGGGCTACGCCTATATATGTCGATATCGAGCCGGACACATTCAACATAAACGTGAACCTGCTGAAAGAAAAAATCACTAACAAAACCAAGGTCATTATTGCCCAGCACACTTATGGCTATCCCTGTGAAATGGACGCTATCATGGAAATAGCCCAGAGCGGCGGCATTGTTGTAATCGAGGACTGCTGCCTTGCCCTGGGCTCGAAATATAAAGGCAGGATGGTCGGGACATTCGGCCGGGCCGGATATTTCTCGTCTCAATGGAACAAGCCTTATACGACCGGCCTCGGAGGAATGGTAATAACAAGCGACTTGGAATTAGCTGAGCGAATCGAATCACATGTTGCAAATGAAATGTGCCGGCCTTCGAGCTGGGAAGTCTTGATGCTCCGGATGCAATTGATAATCTACAGGTTGTTTATCTATCCAAGAACGACCGCTCTGGCACAGAACCTTTTCAGGTATCTTATGAAAAAAGGGGCAGTCGTCGGCTCCTCAAGCACAAGTGAATTCGAGCCGGAGAAAGCCGACGATTTCTTCAAAGGTATAAGCAAAATGCAGGCCCGCTCGGGAATCAGGCAAATCGGCAGAATAGAAGAGAACATCGCTCACCGGCGGAAGATGGCGCAGTTGTATGATGAGTTGCTTGCAGCTAAGGGTTGGCAATCCAACACGGACCGCAGGGACTCGGCCGAACCGGTCTTAGTGAGATACCCGGTGCGAATCGCAGAGAAAAATGAGGCTCTCACGCAGGCGGCGAAGGCCGGCATCGAACTTGGAAGCTGGTTCGAATGTCCCCTGCACCCGATTGAAACACCCCTGGCCTCATACGATTACAAACTCGGCATGTGTCCCGAAGCCGAGAAAGCCTCCCATGAAGTGGTAAATTTACCGCTGCACCCACGGACAAGCAAAAAGACAATTGAACGAAGCGTCGATTTCATAACGGGCTTTACACAAGCGGACTAATGTCGCCACATGATAATTATTGACTCAGGCGTCTGTTTCCTATTGTCAAGATGATTCCTTGTGGTACCATATTCGGAGTTGATAGTAAAAGCATATAATAAAATGTTCGGTGGCGACACAATGCACAAGCCATTAATGCTAGCTCAAGTCGCACTAAAAGCTTCTGCGGTCGCATTCATATTGCTTCTCCTGATGCCGCCGCCACTCATTATACCGTTCACATGGTTCAACGTCACTGTATCGGCAATAGTCCTTGGAATTGTTATTGCTCTTCTCTGTGTTTCAAGGGGTTTGTCTAATCGGAAAACTTGGGCACGGGTACTGTCCTACTGTGTTTTCATAGGTTTCACAGCAATAGCACTCCCAATGTTCATACGCTCAATTCAAGGCAGGAACTATGGTGGGTACTTCTGGGTCCAACTGTGGGTATTAACAATGTCTATTCTAGGCCTTATTAGTTTAGTATTTGAACAATTGACTAAAGGTTACAAAACTGAACATGCCGTTCCAGTTGAATCCTCGACCCCTGATTCAGTGCGTTAGTCAGCTAAGGGCACTCTGGGGGGGCATTTGTGCAGTATGAATACCAAGAGCTTGGTTTCCGCCACGTTATTTTGATCTAAGGTTCATTTCTTTTTACGGATTGCCCCTCGCAGGCCTTCCATCTTCAGGTAGCCTTTCCTCCAGACGATTATGCCTGAGACTGCGAATACGAGCACATATATAACCAAGGCATATCTTGCCCTGATTTTTGTTCTGAGGCTCAGTCCGATTCCGATCAGTGCATACAGAGCAGCCAGGGCGTAGCATATCGCAACTGTTCTTTTTAGTGGTATTCCCCGGTCGATCATCTGGTCATAGATGTGGCCACGGTCGGAGACGAATAAAGGCCGGTGATTGAGCAATCTTCGGGCGAGAGCAACAGAGGTGTCGAGGATTGGCAGACCGAAGACGACGACCGACGCCATCCACCACCGGACGGCTTTTTCGGCAAATAAAATCATCAGCGCCGCGGCGATAAATCCGAGCAGCATACTGCCGGCGTCGCCCATGAATATCTTGGCGGGATGACGATTGAAAGGCAAAAAGCCGCAGACCGCCCCGAGAAGCCCCAAACACAAAATGACGCGGACCGAATCTCCGCCCACCTCGCTTGAGCCCCAGGTCCCAAGGTGAATTGCCAGCATCAAAAGAGCCGCGGCGATAATTACCGTGACGCCGGCACAAAGACCATCCAGGCCGTCGAGCAGGTTCAGCGAATTTGTCGCCCCGAGGACAAATACAATTACAATGGGGATTCCCAAAATCACCTCAAGGTTTTCCGGAATATTTAATCCGAGGTAGGCATTAAGAAAACCGAGGCTGGGCCTGACTCCAACGGCCACGAGAATAACAGCGGCAACGATTTGTCCCAGTATCTTCTGATAAGGTTTTATATCGAATATATCATCGAGAAGACCAATGAAGCATGCGATCGCCCCGCCGGCCAGAACACCAAGCAGCCAGATGAACGTCGAAGGCAGATGCTGCCGGCCGTGGAGGTAATAAATACCCGCAAGAACACCGGCGGTCAATCCAACGAGCATGCCTACACCGCCGAGATAGGCGACAGACGCTTTGTGAGTTTTTACGAGACGATCGGGCTTATCAACGATGCCGAATTTGAGTGCAATGTTCTTGCACAGCCACGTGGCAATAAATGCAAAAACAAATGAAAATACGAGCACAGGCCAGAACTGCAGAACCCAACTTATGGGCCTTTCGGGACCTATGAGATTATCCAGCATATCCTTGTCCTTTACCTGAAGAATTCCCGAGCACGGAAGCACATATAGATTTTCTTTAGTCTATCGAATGTCCTTGAACCTGTCCAGACCAATCACCACTGCATTGACGTTCAGGTTGTATCCGGGTAAACTCTTTTTATGAGTTGTTTCAAAATTCTAAAACGCGGACTTGATATTATCATATCTCTATCGGCATTGATTATTCTCTGGCCGATTTTGTTATTAATCGTCATAGCGATAAAGGCCGGCGGCAAAGGGCCTGCCGTCTTCAAACAACAAAGGGCAGGCAAAAACGGCAAGCCGTTCATGTTTTACAAATTTCGCACGATGACCATCGACACCGATCCCTTTGGGCCCAGTCCGAAATCCGGCCGGGATCCCCGGCTGACAAAAGTCGGCAGAATTTTGCGCGAATATTCCCTTGACGAGCTACCGCAATTGTTGAATATATTAAAGGGAGATATGAGTGTTGTCGGACCCCGGCCGTTATACCTTTCGCAGATACCTGAATGGAGCGAACGGCAGAAAAAGCGGTTGCTTATAAAGCCCGGCTTGACCGGTCTGGCGCAAATTTCCGGACGGGGAGAACTAACGCGAGAAGAAAAACTTGAACTCGACGTTAAATACGTGGAAACAGCGAGCTTCTCAGCCGATGTGAGGATAGTATTAGCTACCATTGCCCATGTTTTCAGCCGAAAGGGCATATATGAGAAAAGATACTCGCAAACCGAATCCACTCGAAGCACGAAACCTTGAATACTCGATACCTGTCGAGGATCAAGGACGAGAATAACATGAAATATCTGACAAAAATAGAACAGTTGGAGCACTTAAGCCCTGCCGAAAAAGCCAAGCTCAAGCAGGTGACCAATGAGTTTGCCTTCCGCAGCAACGACTATTATTTGTCACTGATCGACTGGAACGATCCTGACGATCCAATTCGAACGCTGATCATTCCCAACCTGCAGGAGCTTGACGAATGGGGCCGGCTTGATCCGTCCGATGAGAAAACCTATTGCGTGATGCCAGGGCTCGAACATAAATATCCTTCCACGGCACTGCTGCTGGTCAGCAATGTTTGTGACGGTATCTGCCGGTACTGTTTCCGCAAGCGCGTCTTCATCAACCCGCAAAACGAATACCTGCGAGACCTTCCGGCGGCGATACAGTACATAAAGCAGCATAACGAGATTACCAATGTGCTTCTGACAGGAGGGGATCCATTCGTACTTAAACCCTCGAAGCTTGAGAATATTATCCGGGAACTGAGGGCCATTGAACATGTCAGTATCATTCGTATCGGGACAAAGATACCGGCGTTCAATCCCTCTCGGATTGTCGGAGATCCCGCTCTGTCCGAGATAATAAATAAGTACAGTACCGAGCAAAAAAGAATATATATCATGACTCACTTCATTCACCCGAGGGAATTAACAGACCTGGCGGTCAAGGCGGTCGGCCTGCTGCAGAAAGCCGGCGCGATGATCGCCAACCAGATGCCGCTTATAAGAGGCGTGAATGACAATCCCGAGGTCATGGCGGAGCTGCTGGCCAGATTATCCTTTATCGGCGCGGTTCCCTACTATATTTTCCAGTGTCGCCCGGCACTGGGTAATAAAGCCTATACGGTCCCTATCGAGGAAGGGTACGAAATTGTCGAGCAGGCAAAGGCCCTTGTCTCCGGCTTGGCAAAACGCGTCCGGTTTGTCATGTCGCATTCGACGGGCAAGATCGAAATCATCGGCAGGACGGAAGAATACGTCTATTTCAAATATCACAGGGCCGCCGAAGATGCCGACAGCGGGCGTTTCCTGGCCCTTGTGAGTAATCCGGATGCCTATTG
>CAZHBL010000095.1:0-12769 GCA_964530105.1 uncultured Pirellulales bacterium
ATAGCAACGAATCTGGCTTGCTCAATTGCTCGAATGGGCCGAACCGTGCAATATCTTGATTGTGATGTTGAGGAACCGAACGGCCACATATTCTTGAAGCCGGATATAGAAGAAACTCAGAATGTGACGATAGGTGTACCGGAAGTTGACACTGAATTATGTGACGGATGCGGCAAGTGCGGCCAGCTTTGCCAATACAGTGCCATCATTTGTCTGAAAGATACCGTCATGACTTTTGAGCAGTTGTGTCATTCCTGCGGTGGATGTATGGCCGTCTGCCCCCAGGCCGCGATTAACGAAAAACAACGCAAGATCGGAATCGCTGAATTCGGCAGAGCGAACGGTGTCTTTTATGGTGCAGGTAAACTCGATATCGGCGCAATCCAAAGCCCTGCCTTGATAAAATATGTCAAACAAAGACCGACAGACAGTGATACGGTAGTCATCGATGTCCCACCCGGCACCTCATGTCCGGTGATCGAAGCAATTAAGGGAGCAGATTTTGTTCTGCTGGTCACCGAACCTACGCCGTTTGGCTTGAATGACCTTCAACTGGCGGTGGAGATGGTAAGAGAGGTTGGGCTTGCCTTTGCCGTAGCAATAAACCGTTGCGACATAGGCGATGACCGAGTTGTGCGCTATTGTCAGCAACAGGAAATAGAAATTCTGCTTGAGATACCGAACGACAGACTGGTGGCAGAAGCGTACTCGCAGGGAATTAAGATAATTGATGCCTTGCCTGGCTACGAAGAAAAGTTCACGAAGCTATACCGGAAAATCAATGCGATTGTGACAGTCAAATGAAAGATGATTTTGAATTCATGGAGAGAATAACCCGTGACTTAGTGGCACGAAAGGCGGCCTGTAGGATCCTTGGAGTTTTCGAAGACACTGACAAAAAGGATCTGAAGAAAGCCTACAGAAGGGCATCAATGAAATGCCATCCCGATCACAATCAAGATGACGCCGAGGCGTCTAAGCGATTTGTGCTTGTCAAATGTGCATATGAGCTGTTAGCTGAAGATAAGCCCTGCCCGCATTTGCTGGAGGAAATTAACACATGGGAGGGTGTTCCGGAGGATGACAAGTACAAACTCGATAATCCATGGGGACATTTCCTGTGGTGGAGGGAGAAGTTTTTTGAATCAAACGAGAAAAATGAAAAACCAAAGAGCGGTAAAGCAGGTTCGTGCATTTAGAAAACGTCAGGGACGCAAAGGAAATTTCGGCAATGACGGATTTGTATGAGATAATACAATGGGCTGATAAAATTATTACCTGCTAAAAATGAATACAGACAGAATAATTCAAGTATCAGATTTAACAAAGCGTTACGATGAAATCCTCGCTGTTGACCATATCAGCTTTGATGTCAATAAGGGTGAAGTGTTTGGATTTTTAGGCCCGAATGGCGCAGGAAAAACCACAACCATAAGGATGCTTACAGGGCTTTCTAAGCCCACAGATGGGAAGGCGTCTATTTGGGGACTCGACATTAATTCAGAAATTGTGCAAATAAAGAAACATATTGGGGTTGTTCCAGAAATTTCAAATCTTTATGATGAGTTGTCCGCTTTTGATAATTTATTATTTATGGCGCAGCTTTATGGTATTCCTAAAAGTGTACGTAAGAAAAAAGCGGAAGAATTACTAAAGACCTTTAGACTTTATGAGCGTAAAGACAGCCTCTTTCGCACATTTTCCCGCGGTATGAAGCGGGCTTTAACTGTCGCAGCGGCATTAATTCATAATCCTGCAGTTCTTTTTTTGGATGAGCCTACCGTCGGCTTAGATGTGGTGGCTGCCCGTTCTTTGCGTAATTTGATATCCAATCTTCGCCAGCAGGGAATAACCATCTTTCTTACCACCCACTACTTAGAAGAGGCGGACCTTTTATGTGACCGTGCGGCTATTCTCGTAAAGGGAAGAATTTTGACGATTGATAATCCTCAAGTCTTAAAGGCGAAAACGGATAAAAAATCATTGGAAGAAGCATTTATGAAGATTACAGGGTTAGAGCCAGAGGTTTTAGCTATTGAAAAAGGAAAGTGAGATGTGGCGCGATAACGTACGAGGTATTTTCTATATCGCCTTAAAAGACATAAAGACATACTATTTTAAGCCACCGGCAGTCAGCTGGGGTATTGTCTTTCCGATTACCTGGATTTTAGCTTTTTATTTAAGAAATCCCGGAAGTTTTGAAGAATTAGTGCCCGGATTGATTGCGATGACGATTCTTTTTAGTACTACTGCTGCAGAGGCAGTGGTTATAAATTTTGAACTAAGACTTGGCTCTTTAGAAAGATTGCTTTTAGCGCCCGTTAGTTTATCGGCGGTACTTTTTGGAAAAGTGCTGGGTGGTGTTGTTTTCGGTTTTGCGATGACACTAGTTGTAACAATAGGTTCAACAATTGTTCTCGGCCTCCATCCTGACTTTGTTTATCTTATTTTAATCATCATTCCTTCGCTCTTGGTTTTTTCATCCCTGGGTGCTCTTTTATGCGTTTTGGTGAAGGAGGTATTTGAGGCGCAGACCCTGCTTAATTTACCCCGCTTTTTAATGATATTTTTAAGTGGCGTTGTCTATCCGGTCTCAAAGATGCCTGTGGCATTACGCTATCTTTCTTATACATTACCTCTTACTTACACGGTGGAAGGCCTAAGATTTTCATTTTCAGGCGGTTCAGGTAAGATGATCCTTTCATACACTCTGATACTTATCGGCTTTTTACTTCTTTTTATTCTGCCGGCAGTAAAGTTACTCAGCAAAAAATTTGAATAGGAAACAAGATGAAAGAAATAGTAGTCATTAGCGGTAAGGGCGGGACGGGCAAGACAAGTGTTGTCGCATCGTTTGCAGCACTTGCAACCAATGCAGTCTTAGCCGACTGTGATGTTGATGCAGCGGATTTATACCTGGTTTTAGAACCAAAGATAAAACAGACCAACGATTTTTCCGGAGGCAAACAGGCTTCTATCATCGCTGAAAAATGCACTGGCTGTGGTATATGCCGGGATATGTGCAGGTTTGACGCAATTGAATCTGATGGAGAAGGAAACAATTTAGTAGATAGGACATTTACCGTTAATCCGGTTTCATGTGAAGGCTGCAAGGTCTGCGTGGAATTTTGTCCGGTCGATGCGATTGAGTTTAACGAACATATCAACGGACAGTGGTTCGTATCAGATACGCGGTTTGGGCCGATGGTACACGCCAAACTGGGAATCGCGGAGGAAAACAGCGGCAAACTGGTCACTCTTATTCGTAAAGAAGCGAAGAAAATAGCACAAGAGCAAAAAAAGGACTTGCTAATCGTCGATGGCTCGCCGGGGATAGGGTGTCCCGTAATTGCATCAATTACGGCGGCGGATCTGGTACTGATCGTTACAGAGCCTACCCTCTCTGGTAAACACGATTTGGACAGGGTCTCCGAGCTTACATCAATCTTTGGCATTAAGACTCTTGTTTGTGTCAACAAAGCAGATGTCAATCCGCAAATAACAGATCAAATAAGCAAAGAGGCTCAAACACGAGGATTAAAAGTGGTGGGAAAAATCGCTTATGACGAGGCTTTTACCAAGGCGCAGATGATTAAGGCAAGTGTGGTCGAATATACAGGAGGTGCGATAACAGAGCAGATAAAGGCAATGTGGAGGCAGGTGACTTATGCCATGGGCTAGTAAGGAAACATAAGATGAATAATTCACTGTTAAAGAGCTGTAAAGCGTGTGGAAAGGAAATTAGCCGATATAGCCCCTTTTGTCGTAATTGCGGACATCCACAAGGATCGAGTTTTATCATCTGGCTGCTGGTTCTTTTCCTTATACTTGTTCTGGCCTCTTATACGGCGTTCATGATCTACTGTGCTTGTCATCCTGAAAGTTTTCAAACATGAGGAAGTTCCCAGCAGAACACCTTTAGGCATTCTGATTTCACGGATTTGTTTACAGTACAATCAAAAACCGTTTCATAAGAGGCAGGACCGTCTGATTCCATGTGTGGACTCCAGGGTAGGAATTTATCCACAGTTTCAGGTGCTGATTCATTTCAGGCAGGCGGTCAGGGCTTCAGATTCAACTTTGACTACGCAGCCGACCGCTATGATCGCTGGTACGAGACACCCCACGGAGCGGCCTATGATCGTTCAGAGAAGACGGCCATAGATAAACTGATAAGTGATCATACCGAAGGTAAGAGGCTACTGGAGGTAGGCTGTGGAACCGGACACTGGAGCAAGTTTTTCAGTACCAGAGGATGTGAAGTCATCGGCATAGATATCTCTGAACGAATGGTAACGATCGCAAAAAGCAAAAACATAGTCCGCAGCAGCTTCCACGTGATGGATGGACATAGCATGCCTTTTGCAGATAAGAGCTTCGATATAGCTGCCGCGATTACTACATTAGAATTTACGGCAGATCCCGAGGCAATGATAGCTGAAATGGCTCGTTGTGTGCGAAAATCCGGAGGCGAGCTACTGTTTGGGGTGTTAAATGCTCTATCCGAGTATAATCAAAAAAGAAAAAACGAGGCTGGCAGCCCGTATGCTTCAGCCAACTTGTTTTCACCTGAGCAGTTGAGGGAACTTTTGGAGCCTATGGGTCAGATGCAAATGATAATAGCCGGATTTGTTCCCCGGCATGGGTGGTTGCTCGCGCTGACACCGGTTTTTGAGCTTGTCGGCCGACTTGTGAACAACCGACATGGTGCCTTTATTGCGGCGAGGGTTCAGCTATGAAGGTCCGAGCGGAAATAAGTGTGTATCCACTGAAGATGACCGAGCTTTCCACTCCCGTTGGCGAATTCTGCCGAATTCTTCAGGCACAAGGATTGGAAGTTCAAATTGGCCCTATGAGCAGCTCCGTTTCCGGGGAGTGTAAAGACCTGTTCAAAGTTGTTCAGGAAGCTTTTGAAAGGTTGGCTGAAAAATATCAGGTGGTAATGACCGTAAAAATTTCCAACGCCTGTCCCCGAAGTTAGTGACGATAGACGAGTTAATTATTGAAGAATGGAAAATCAACTATGGCTAAAGAAAGTAGCGTTTCTCAAATTGACGAAAACCAGCGAAAACAAATGCAGGCTGAGCAAGAGCAGATCAGGCAAAATATAAAACATATTAAACACCAGATACTGGTTCTCTCCGGCAAAGGCGGTGTAGGTAAAAGTAGCATCGCAGTTAATCTGTCAGTCTGGCTTTCGATGCAGGGCAAAAAGGTTGGTTTGCTTGACATTGATATTCATGGGCCAAGTATTCCCAAATTGCTGGATCTTGAAGGCAGAAGGCTTCAAGGCGGAGAATATGGAATTGAACCAATTTCATATAACGACATGATTAAAGTAATCAGTATAGGTTTTTTAATACAGGATGAAAATGCCGCTTTGATCTGGCGCGGGCCTATGAAACACAATGTCATTAAACAGTTTGTTTCCGAAGTGTCCTGGGGTGATCTGGATTATTTGATCGTTGACTGCCCGCCCGGAACCGGCGATGAGCCGTTATCAATAATCCAGTTGTTAGGCAAAGCTGATGGCGCTGTTGTTGTTACCACACCTCAGCAGCTTGCGGTTACCGATGTTAAAAAGTGCCTAACGTTTTGCAAACAACTTAACCTGCCCGTTTTGGGGATTATTGAAAATATGAGTGGCTTTGTCTGCCCGCATTGCAACCAGAGAACCGATATATTCGGCGGAGATGGCGGCAAACAGATGGCCAAAGATTTTGGTGTACCATTCTTAGGCAGCATCCCAATAGATTCTAATATGGTTCCAGCCGCGGATTCAGGCAAACCATTTATTCATTACAACAGCCAAAGTCCGACAGCACAGGCTCTCAATAATGCGTTTGAACCATTGTTGCTGTCTGAAAAACAAATTGAAACCAACAAAAAGGAGCAGAACAAAATGAGAATTGCAATTCCGTTAGCACAGGGAAAATTAAGTCTTCATTTCGGCCATTGTGATCAATTTGCAATCTTTGATATCGATGACAACCTTAAAAAGGTTATAAACAGGAAAGATGCAACTCCTCCCGCCCATGAACCAGGAGTTTTGCCGCGATGGCTGCATGAAAATGACGTTAGTGTTATTATAGCCAGCGGTATGGGCCAGCGAGCTCAGCAACTGTTTGCACAGAATGATATTAAAGTAGTTGTTGGCGCATCATCCGGAACGCCTGAAGAACTTGTATCCGCTTATTTGGACAACACACTTGAGGCTGGAGATAACATCTGTGATCACTAATTTGGTAAAAAGTTTATGTATTCTACAATAATCAGTTGAAAAGCTCTTAGATAATGTGGTTTAAAAAGGAAGAACTCGTGTGAAAAAAAATGAGAAGATGGTAGATGGTCTTCAAAATGCAACATTGAAGGATTATTCTGAGAAGTTCAAGATCGAATTGCTAAATCCTCAAAATATTGGGAAGATAGATGATCCCGACAGTTATGTCAGAGTAACCGGTGTTTGTGGCGATACCATTGAGATGTATTTATCCGTTGAAAGTGGCAAGATAATAAACATAAAGTTTTTTACCAATGGCTGCGGAGCTACGATCGCCTGTTCAAGCTATACAACGAGAATCTCAAAAGGCAAATCAATTGAAAGTGCATTCAAAATAAAACCAAAAGATATCGATAACTATTTCGAAGGCCTTCCTGATGAACATAAACATTGTGCGAAGCTGGCTGTTATTACTCTTAAGGCGGTCTTAAAAGAGTATGCTAAGAAACGATTGTGAGGATTAAAACGATACAAAATACTGTTGCTAATATACGTAATCTGGTCCACCCTAAATGTGTTGTGTGTAGTTTTGGAAATGGTTTGCATTTGGAGTTTGACGCTGCTAATGATGGGGGCGTCACGGCCACATTTCAATGTGATGAAGCTTTTGACGGGTACCCAGGCATGCTACATGGTGGAGTGATTTCTTCGATTTTAGATGGTGCAATGGGTAATTGTATGTTTGCACGTGGTCGAGCAACCGTAACCGTTGAGATGACCACAAGATTTCGGCACCCTGTTGTGACAGGACGAGAGGCAGCAGTTTCAGCGAGAATTACACGAGTTTCGCATCCTCTGTATCTATTAGAAGCTGAGATCATACAGGATGGGAAAGTTAAAGCGACAGCCAATGGCAAATATTATGATCAACCGAAACTAATCAATTCAGATTAAGTGGTTTTCTTATGCAGTATACGGATAAAGTACTCGAACATTTTATGAAACCGAGAAATATCGGAGTAATCCCTCACGCCGATGGCGTTGGAACAATCGGATCGGAGGAATGCGGGGACATGATTCGAGTATGGATCAAGTAGCTGAAATCTTCTGCGGTCTTCCGGCCCATAAATATCACTGTTAAAATCCTGCCGCTTCGGCACTTCACAAGGCAATTATGAACTATATATTTAAA
This sequence comes from uncultured Pirellulales bacterium, assembly GCA_964530105.1. Classification (GTDB taxonomy): domain Bacteria; phylum Planctomycetota; class Phycisphaerae; order Sedimentisphaerales; family Anaerobacaceae; genus JAFGPJ01. Next base: position 7,413 of record CAZHBL010000095.1, read on the forward strand.
CATCCGAATAAGGCAGATACGATTTCTATTACAACACTTATAGATGACATTCCTTCTGAAAAACTTCGATCAGAACATGGAGTATCTTTATTGATTAATTATGGAGAGAAACGAATACTTTTTGATACAGGGCAAAGTAATTTGCTTCTGGGAAATGCCAAAATACTAGACATTGATTTGATTAACACTGATGCAATTGTGATAAATCATGGTCATTATGACCATACAGGTGGATTGTCTAATGTTCTTAATATTGCTTCGAAAGCAAAGATTTATTTGCACCCTGCAGCGACTGAACCAAAGTTCAGTAAAAAAGTCTCAGGCGCAATATCGATCGGTATGTCTGACTTTGCGAAGAAGGCTATTCAAGGCCGTGATGTTATATGGACAACGACACCTGCCCAAATATTTCCTGGAATAGCAGTGACCGGGCAAGTGCCACGTATAAATAACTTTGAGGATGTCGGGGGAGCCTTTTTCCTTGATGAAAATTGCCGGAAACCCGACGAACTGTTAGATGACCAAACATTGTTTATCGAATCGGCAAAGGGATTGATTGTTGTTTTTGGATGTGCACATTCAGGTGTTGTAAATACACTCGACTATATCAGTAAATCAACAGGGCAAAATAAAATATATGCGGTTATCGGGGGTATGCACCTATTAAATGCGAGTCAGATACGAATCGCAAATACAATAGAGGCCTTCAAAAAATACGAAATTCAAAAAATTGTACCTTTGCATTGCACCGGTCAAAGAGCTGTGAAAGATTTGAAAAACATCTTTGGCGATAAATGCTTGTCGTCAGGTACTGGTGGACAAATCAGTTTTTAACGGAGAACAGCATGGATGGTTTGGTTCCGGCACACGTATTTCTGACGAAAGGGGTAGGCAGACACCGATATCAATTGAAATCTTTTGAAGAGGCGTTAAGGCAAGCCGGCGTAGCTCAGCAGAACCTGGTACAGGTCTCATCGATACTTCCGCCGAGGTGCAAAATCATCGCCCGTGAGAATGGATTGAAATCGATGGTTCCGGGTCAGATATCTTATTGTGTAATGGCAAGATCAGATACAAATGAACATGGCCGATTGATAGCTTCTTCAATAGGTATTGCCGTTCCCAAAGACCAAAACAAATGGGGGTACATTAGTGAAGTTCACGGTCATGGTATGAATAAGGCGGAAGCTGCCGATATGGGCGAGGATCTGGCCGCAGATATGCTTGGAACAACTCTCGGGCTTGAAGTCGATACGGATAAAGCGTGGTCTGAAAAAGAGCAAGTCTACAAAGCCAGCGGCCTGATTATCAGAACCTCTAATATTACGCAAACAGCCAGAGGACAGAAGGGACTCTGGACAACAACTGTCGCAATTGCAATGTTATTACTGGATTGAGAATTTCATGGAGAGACAGAAACCAATGACCGAAGAGATCGACAAGTTTGTACGAAAACTCCAGAAAGAAATGTTGCAAGGCTACTCGGAGAATCTCAAGAACGAGTTCTTGAATCCTCAGAACCTTGGAAAAATAGAGGATTCAGACAGCTATGTCAGCGTGACGGGCGTATGTGGGGACACTGTGGAAATGTACCTGCTCATCAGGGACGGCGTGATACGTGATATCAAGTTCATGACGGATGGCTGTGGTCCCACAATTGCATGTGCCAGCTACGTGACAAGAACAGTAAATGGAAGAACCATCGAAGAGGTGCTACAGATCAGACCCGAAGATGTTGACACCTATTTTGAAGGCCTGCCTGAAGCACACGGACACTGCGCCAAATTATCCGTCATGACGCTGAGAGCGGCGATAGAGAACTATCGAAATAAATTGGCGAGAACCAACCAATAGTGCAAAATCGAAGATTTCAGGGCGTGAACCTCAGCCGCGGAGTCCATCCGGATAAAGCCTGGTCTGAAAAAGAGCAGTTCTGGAAAGCCAGCGGCATTATCACCAGAACCTCTAATGTTACGCAGACAGCCAGGGGTCAGAAGGGTCTCTGGACAACAACTATTGCAATTGCAATGTTATTACTGGATTGAGAGCTTAATGGAGAATAGTTATGAGTGATCCTCTGACACCATATGGCAACAAGCCAATGGTTACCCCAATCGTAAATGCTGTTAATTATCACTACAGTTCATTTGAAGTCTTAAGACAGATTACGGATGGTGAAATCGACGGCTATACTTATCATAGAGACGATAATCCGACAGTTCGGGCGATAGAGAAGAAAATAGCTGCACTTGAGCAGGCCGAAGATTGCATTATTTGCACCTCCGGCATGGCCGCATGCACAATGATCTATTTGACTTATCTAAGTGCCGGTGACCATTTGATCTTGTTTCACGATATATATGGGGCGCATTATAAAGTATCGCTTATACTCGAACGACTGGGAATCGATATAACATGGATTGACGCGCAGCAAGGACAAAAAATTTCAGAATACATCAAGCCGAATACAAAAATGATCTTCTGTGAAACTCCAAGCAATCCCTTGTGCAAAATACTTGATATAGTGGCATTACGTAAGGAGGCTGATAAAGTCGCAGCTTTATTGGTAGTAGATAACACGTTCGCAACTCCATACCATCAAAAACCGCTTTTGCTTGGTGCTGATATTGTAGTACATAGTGCGACAAAGGCTTTAGGTGGACATAACGATCTTATGGCGGGTGCTATTGCTGGTTCTAAAAGTCATTATGATAAATTATGGTTTACTCGTCAAGCTATCGGTACAACTCTGGATGCCTATTCAGGATCACTATTGGAACGAGGTCTTAAAACGTTTGAACTGCGAGCCGAAAAAATGTCAGCTAATGCTATGGCTATAGCAGAATATTTAGCCAGCCACCCCAAGGTTTTAAAAGTACGATATCCAGGACTGAAAGATGATCCAGGTCATTTGATCGCCGCAAAACAAATGCAACATGGTTTTGGCGGGGTATTGGCCTTCGATGTAGGTAATAGTCAGGAAGATGCCAAGAAATTTATCAGTGAACTTAAAACAATTTATCATGCTGTCAGCCTGGGAGCAACGGAATCATTGATATGCATACCTTATCTTACGACATTATTGTATATGCCGCCGGAACGCCGTGCTGTTTTTGGAGTACAGCCTAATACTGTACGTCTATCCACCGGAATTGAGAAGAACGAGATACTTCTTGAGGATTTGGAACAGGCATTGAGCAAGATAGAGATTAAATATAAGCCAAAAGCCAGGATCGATTCCGTGCAAGAGCCTTCAAAAAAGAAAGGGAGCGATCATGCCAACGTACGAATATAGATGTCAGGATTGTGGCTGGACGTTCGAAAGGTTCCAGAGCATAAAGGAGGAATCCTTGAAGAAATGTCCAAAGTGTAACAGCAGGATTCAGCGTTTGATCAGCGGCGGAGGGGGCGTAATTTTCAAAGGTTCGAGTTCTCGTACAACGAGTTATGCTGCCGGCTATATGTCTGCTTGTGGTCGAGACAGGCCTTGCTGTGGACGTGATACGCCCTGTGAGCAGAGACCGTGTGAATCTTAAATGAGAAAATCATAACGACAGTAATCCCTAATAGGATAATCCTAAGCGTGAGTATTTTAACAAATTATGCAAGAATCCGGCGAGAAATCCCTGATTACGTAACCATCGTTGTATCCTGCAAAACAAGAACCGCAGAAGAAATAAAGGAGGTCATAGATGCCGGAGCTACAGATATTGGCGAAAATTACGTTCAGGAAGCCGGGCAGATGTACAGTGCTCTAAAGAAAGATGCCGCTAAAGTCAGATGGCACATGATAGGCAGCTTGCAGACGAACAAAATAAACAAAGCACTAAGAATCTTCGATGCCATTCAGACCGTCGAGTCTCTGCCAAAGGCCGTGGCTATTGATAGAAGGGTTAAAAGAGCAAGAAAACATAGAGTTCCAATTTATATAGAAATAAACATTGGTAGCGAGGACTCAAAAGCGGGCATAAAACCGAAGGAACATGAACCTTTTGATCAATACGTTGAAAATTTAGACAGGGATATATCAAAGCTGGAGCATATAAGGTTGGAGGGCCTAATGGCCATGGGATCTCGCTTTGGCAATCCTGAAGACATCAGGCCATATTTTCGCAGAACAAAAAAGATATTTGAAAAAATCAAGACACTTCGTCTTCCAAACGTAGATATGAAGTATCTGTCTATGGGTATGACGAATTCATACAGGATAGCAATAGAGGAAGGTTCCAATATGATCAGAATTGGAACATTAATATTTGGAGAGAAAATATTAATAAGGAAAAATGACAGAAGAGCTATCTTTTAGAAATTACGTCATAGTTTCTTGTGGAACACTCGCACCGGAACTCAATTATCTTAGAAAGCAAGGTTTCTTAGATGCCAACACAATCATCTATACAACACCGGGACGGCATGAGGTTCTCAAAGAACTTGAAAGCCAGTTGATAGAAAAAATCAATCTTGCCAAACAACACTCCAATAAAATCATCATTGTTTATGGCGGCAAATTCTGCTACGTCAATGTTGATGATCCCTACGTAACAATGGATACGATGATCCGGGAGCAGGAAGTTGGAAGTACAATTTCCAGAATAAATGCAACTCATTGCATGGATATGTTAGCCAGTGAAAGTCAAAGAGATAAAATCAGTGAGGGTAGAAAAACCTGGTGGCTTACGCCGGGATGGATAGTATATCGCGATTATGTCTTCCAAGACTGGGATAAAGGCAAAGCCAATGAGAATTTTCCCCAGCATGACGGAGGTGCCGTATTGCTCGATGGGATACATTTCTGGGAGAGATATTCTGAAGAACACCCTGAGAAGATCCTTGAATTTTCCGACTGGATGGGAATAGAAATTCGACCTTATAAGATTACATTAGATAGACTGAAGGGACTGCTTTGGAACTGTATTGTTTCAGATCTGAAAAAGGAAAATGATGGACAGTAAAAGCAAAGCATGTTCAGTTCGATTTGAGCCGAGCGGGCTAAAGATAAAAGTTCCCTCTGGCACAACGCTACTGGAAGCAGCGCATGGAGCGGGAATATACCTTAGCAGTATCTGCGGAGGGGATGGATACTGTGGAAAATGCAAAGTTATAATTAACCATGGCCAGTTACATAGCAGGCCCTCCCCGCTCCTAAGCTCAGAGGAAATTCGAGAGAATATTGTTTTAGCATGCCAGACCAAAGTGCTATCAGACCTGACGGTAACAGTGCCGAAGTCTCACTCACTGGAGACCAGCCAGGTGTTAATGGATACCGATTCCCGCATATTCGGCAAACTTATGGGGCAGACACAAATAGAGATGTTTGATTATGAACCTCTGGTACGGAAATTATGTGTCGAAATGTC
>CAZHBL010000096.1:0-12724 GCA_964530105.1 uncultured Pirellulales bacterium
GGTATTGATAGCGATGGTTGCTCTGTTGGGTCCAGGTTTGACGAAATGGTCCCTAATTCAAATTAAGGATGGAATATCATGCGAACATGTCGTTTTTGCCAGCACAGAATCCTTTCTGGCTTTTATCAATGGAAAAATTGCCGATGTAATCCTTGTTACTCTTCCTGTATTAGCGGCACTTTTCGTAGGAGCGGTTTTGGCCGGCGTTGCTATTAGCGGCTTGAATTTCTCGCCGGGAGCTATCGAGCTTAAGTTCGATCAACTGAATCCGGTGGCGGGATTTGGAAAACTGGTTAACGCTCGATCGATGGTAAAACTTCTGGCATCCATACTAAAATTGTTATGTGTTTCACTGATCGTCTGGTTCTACCTTAAGAGCAAGCTCGATGTTTTTGCCTCGCTTCGATGGGCCTGGTCTGCACAAATACTTGCAGTTATTGCCCGGATTATACTTGGTCTTTTAATACGTGTCGGTGTTGTACTGCTGATAATCGGGATTGCCGACGCTTTATATCAGAAGTGGAAGTATATCCATGACCTTAAGATGACGCATCAGGAAGTAAAGCAGGATCGCAGGGATACGGAAGGATCGCCGGAGGTCAAAGGTCGAATCCGGAGACTCCAGATTGAGATGACATCCAGACGCATGTTGCAGGAAGTTCCCAAGGCCAGTGTGGTTCTTGTTAATCCAACACATGTCGCTGTTGCGCTGCGTTATGAGTCCAAGGAGATGGAAGCGCCGATAATGGTAGCCAAGGGAGCGGATCATTTAGCTGAGAGAATTAGAGAAATTGCGCGTGCTTATGGAGTGCCGATCATAAGGAGGCCGGAACTGGCCAGGACAATATATTCAACGGTTAAACCCGGCAATCCTATACCTGATGCTTTGTATGTGGCGGTGGCGGAAGTGTTAGCCATGATTTATCGTTTGCGTCGTAGAAAATAAAGCCGGCGGATGCAATTGAGGATTCCGGGTATTTTCTGTGATCGTCTGCCTTATGAGAATCTGTTTTATTCCTAACTTTGTGTCGAACTTAATCCTAAAGCAGCCATCTGGTTTTGTAACAGTGCCAGGGTTTTTTCAAGACGGGCAAATCGGGCGATTAATCTTTCTTGCTTTACATTAAGGCGGTCTTCTTCGGCATCAATTTTTTTCTGGATACTTCCTATTTGATCGTCCACGTGCTCCTGGTCGATTTGAATCGAGCCGGTTGTAGCTTTGAGCATATTGTCCAGGGTATCTTCTATTGCTCCTGTAAAGCCCTGCTTTACTCTAACAGTGGCGTTGAAGGTGCCATCTTGACTTAAGTCGGTACTGAGCTGAAGGCCGTTCTCGGGGTATATTGGATCGCCGTTGCTGTCGAAGGTGCTGTTGCCTGTGACAACGTTGCCGCTGTATGTTGCATTTCTCCAGGTCGATTCGGTTGATAGTTTCATTTTAGCGCTGGTGATTGCCCCGCCGCTGACAACCACCTCGACGTCATAGTTGCCCGCTGTCGTATAATTGCTGCTGGCACTATAAAACTGAACGGTATTGCTGTTGCTGCTGCCGGTCTTGTTTGCTCCGATTATGGACAGGACGCCCATATAATCTTCGGCGAGGGCTTCGTCGAAGACGTTTGTGTTCAGATTTAATACTCCGTCCTTATCAAGCTCCAGGCCGATCTGGCCGGGCATCAGGAAATTGTCAATATCTTCGATAAATCCGCTGGTCTGGGCAATAAGAGGAGTGCGGATCTGTGACTTGATTGTCGAAACGACGTAATCTCCCATTAAAACACCGGCCGTTTTCTGCTCGCTGTTATAACCGGTCTTTTCCTGGATATAAACAACAGCAAGGTTGTAAGCGTCAACCATAGCGGTCAGTTTGTCTTTTACCGATTGTTTATCTCTGGTCAGGGTTATTTGTTCTCCGGCTGCATCAGTCGTATCGTGCAAATGCAGCGTTACGCCGCTAATGACATCGTCGATAGTGTTGGAGCTTCTGCTGATCCAGGCGCCGGAAGGGTAGCCGTCTACCCGTATTTGGCTGTCCTGAGCCGATTGGGTCTCGGTGAAATCCGCTTCAGCAAAGCCTGCGAGGTTCGCTGTTGTGCTGCCGCCTTCGGTTACAACGGCCATTGTAGGCAGAGTCAAACCTGCCGATGATCCCGTACCCTGAGTGAAAGACAGACCAATTTCAAGCCCGCTTACTCCGTAAAGGTCATCGATTAAAACAATTTTTCCGTTAACGAGAGTTGCCCTGGCTGTCCCGTTAAAAGCGTCATTAATCTCTGAAATAAGATGGGTGAGTTTGGTGTTGCTGGTGACGGTAAGCTCTACGGGCGTTATATCCACACCACTATGATTCTTGCCGGTGATTGTAATTTTATCTCCCGTCCCCAGAGACCCCGTAAACTGGGCGAGTTCTGTTATTTTTGTGCTCAACGTGGCGTTATCGCTGCCAACGGTCAGGGCCGAGTTAGCTTGCCATACTTCAGTACTGCTTGCATTGACAGAGATTGCGTAATCCGTGCCGGCATCATTGCCATTTAGGACCAAATGGTAGGCATTATTGTAGTACAGCAGGCCCGCTGTGACACCAGGATTATTCGCATCGTTATTGATTAAACCGACCAGTTCTTCAAGTGTTGTCGTTGCTGTGGTTGTTAACGTTGTTTCCTGATGGTCATATGAATAAATAAATGTGCCGGCCCCTACGTAATCCTCGACGTATTCTATGCCGGCGGTGTGAACCCATCGCTCAGCGGAGGCCAACTGGTTAACAACGACTGTATGATTGCCTTCAAAAGTATTGTAGGATGCTTCAGCAGTCACTTTATCGGTGTCGCTGGATGTGCTTGAGAAGGCGCGAAGTTGGTTGGCATCTGAAAGGGCACGAACCGAGCTTCTTAGGTTGCTCAGTTTGGATTCGAGGGTGCCAAGAGCTTCTTTTTTCCCGTCCCATGTACTTTTACGCTCTTCGTATGTATTGAGCGTACGGCGCTCGACAGCCATCAGTTGGGCAATGAGTTGGCTCGTATCTATTCCTGTTAAAAGGCCTGGAAGACGTAATGTCGACATTTTTGTTTGCCCTATTGTTTAAGTTTTAATACTTTCACCAAAATTAACGAATTCGGTCATAATATACAAAAGACACAATTCATTATCGTTCAAAAGCACCTTTTCCTTAACTATTTATCCGATATATGCAGAGATTAAAGAACCTCTACGAGCTGAATATCAAAGATCAGGTCTTTTCCGGCTAATAGATGGTTGGCATCCAGTGTTACAGTTGATTCGGAAACATCGGTTACCATTACATCGATTATTTGGCCATTCGTTTGATGGTCCTGTAATTTCTGGCCCACCATGGGTTTTAAGTGGTTCGGGAATTGATCCCTATTTATAATTTGTGTCAATTCTTTCCGATGCGGGCCAAATGCGATTGCCGCCGGCGTTTTGACAGTTTTGGATTCACCCGGACTCATACCCACGACGGCGTTTTCAAGACCCGGGATGACCTGACCCCGGCCGATCGTCAATTGTAAGGCGGCCTGGTTCATCGTGGTGGCGAAAACCGTATCATCCTGCAACCTGCCCGTATAGTGGATATTGACGGTATCACCGTATTTGGCCCGTACGACTGAAGAAATTTCCAGCAGGTAAGCGTTCTCAAATTGGAAAACCTCGCCCCAGTTACTCAATATTTCTTTCGACCAGTTGGAGATATGTCTTTCATGCTCATTATTGTAAAGGGCTTCCTGATGCAGTACCGTTACGGGCGTTGCTATCAGGGCGAACTTGCATCGGTCTTTTATTAAATCCAGCAGGACAGTTCCATCTTGTTCGCTGAAATGTTCCAACACGTCGGAACAGATGATCATATCGTAGCGGCCCAAAGTGGGAAGAATATCTATTGCATTGCCGATATAAATATTGTTATAGATTTCCCGTTGTAAGTGTGTTATGTACTTTTCGAAGATCTCAATTCCATCTATCCTTGTTTTCCAATTAAAGTATCGGCCAAGTCGAACATCTGTATATTCTCTTGCCAGAAAGCCGAATTTTCCAAACCCGATTCCTATATCCAGTACCGACATAGGATTCTTCTCCATTATTCTGTTACATATAGGTGCTAAAACTGTTGGCCTTGAACAAGGCATATGTTTTATCCTTTCCAAACTTAACAAACGGCTTGCCGTACCTGCTCCTGGTATTTTTGCCTGCCAAGCTCACACTTTTGCAGCAGAGCCCGGATTTGCCGGTTGTTCGGATCCATTTTGAGACAGTCACGCAGCTCTGAGCAAGCCTGCTCGAAAGCGGTTTTGGCGTAAATACGAGCCGAATTCGATTTTGAGAAGTCTTGCCCTATTGCAAGATAAGTTACTACAGCCAGGCATTTAGCATGCAATCGCCTCGTATCGACAGGTATCTCATCCCATGCTACATCCGGAAAGAGTTCTTCATTCGTAAATGTATTGGTAAATCGCCTGACCACGTCAAAGTGACATTTTGTCTTATGAGACGAATAATTTCTTGAAAGACTCTCCGCGTGTGTTCTTCTTAGATGCAGTGGTTCGTTGAGATGATGGATCTTTAGGCCAGCCTTAATAAAACGCCGCATCATATCGTAATCTTCACCAACGATTAAATCCTCATCGTAAAAACCGATTTTATCGAAAACGCTTTTTCTTATACCAAGTCTGAACGGGACGACCGGGTGTCCCGCCCGGAACATGTCTCTAATCAGATGCCTGCGGTCCTGATATTCGGGCTTGTTCATTATCCGTATCGGATTGCTCCTCTCATCAATCAGTAAAACATCACAATAGACAAGGTCGGCCTCGGGATGCTTCTCGAACTCTGCGAGGTGCCTGCTGATAAAAGCCGGCGCCATCATATCGTCCGCGTCCAGAGGCATGATGAACTGCCCTTTGGCGCTGCGTATGCCGAAGTTTCGGGCATGGGAGACTCCTCTGTTTTGCTGACGAAGGTACCGGATGCGCCCATCGTGACAGCCCTGTACGATTTCTCTCGTCTCGTCGGTCGAGCCATCGTCAATCACAATGATTTCAAAACTCGAATAATCCTGAGTCAGAACGCTCTCGATCGCCTGGCCGATGTAATCAGCGCCGTTGTAAACGGGCATGATCACACTCACCCGCGGCTGGATTTCGGCGATTTGAGGCTGCTCGGTTTGCCCGCGGCTTACCCCGTGCTCGGCAGGGGGATGCGCCGCAGGATGCGCTTTCGGCACACTTCTGTGCCTGACAATTGCGAGTCTATCCTCAAGGGTGGATATGTATTTCGCAGCGTTTGTCGTACTGAAGTTGTTGCGGGCAAAGTCCACTGCTCTTTGACGCATGGATGGATCTGCATCAACCATCCTGATGGCCCGGATGAGTGTCTCAGCCAGTTTCTCAGGCGTATTGGGCTCGTACAACAGACCCGTCCGGCCGTCAGCGAGCGTGGCCGCCACGCCCCCGACTTTGTGGACCACGGGAATGCAGCCACAGGCCTGCGCCTCCACAGTCACGAGGCCGAAACTCTCCAGCACGGATGGCAGGCACAGTATCCCGTGCCTTGAATACACCTCGGGCATGTCTTTGTTGTTGATATAGCCGTGGAAATACACCCCGGGAGGTTTCACGCTCTTGAGATAGTCTCCGTACTGGTCCCCGCCGCGCCACATGGCTCCGTCGCCATAAAGGTGCAGTTCGACGTCGGGAATCTGCCGCCGGAGGAGTTGGAACGCATCCATGAGAATATGAACGCATTTGTGCGGATGAATCCCTCCTGCAAACATGATTGTATGGCTGTCCCTTCGGACGTTCCTCGGCAAATAGACATTTGTATCGATCAGGTTGGGAATAACAACGAATTTATCGGGGTCGATGTCTCGAGTTTCCAGAAATGCCCTGTGCAAATCGGAAAGACAAATCACCGCATCCACATCCTCGATACGGGGCCTTGACTGGTCATCGATATCCCAGCAGTGCTGGTGTATGATCCAGATTTGTCCGGGGCGTTTTGGCGTCTCTCTAAACTGTCTGATGTGCGTGGCGAAAAATACACTATCGTATTCCGCAAGAAACTTCCATCTCTCGTCGGCCGACGGTAAGGGAAGAATCTCGAAAGACTCATATTGCTCGGGATGGCTTACAAGGTCGCCGGTTATATGAATCTTTACGTTAGGATTGCTGCTTTGCAGTGCTCTTGCAAAGTTTAGTATTGCTATGACTGTTCCAGCGGGACTAATCTTGTTGAGATTGCCTATTCTGTCAAAGTAAAACAGGATTTTTGCCGCTGGACGCCGTGCCCCCTGCTTACCGAAAAATGCCCAGTGCCAACTTCCCTTACCTGGAATATCTTGTGTGTCAATTGCGTTTTGGGTTAAACCGCATTCTTGTATCAGCTCTTCAATTTCGGTTTGACTCCAGCGAGTGTTGGGTTCGTAGGGCCTCAAATCGGCATCATGTGTGCCATTAGCCAGATCGGCGAACTGGCATACAAATATGCCGTTCGGGGAAAGTTTCTTTGCAAGCCCATGAACGTAGTCCTTCACTAAATCTCGCGTTAAATGCTGAAAAACTACTATTGAATAGACAAGGTCTATGTTACTTGGAACAAAACGTTTCCAATCTTGCGCTAAAACGGAAGTGAAATTTGTGATACCCCGTTCAGCTAAGAATTTATCCGCCTTGTCAAGGATAGTCCGGTTCACATCTATACCATAGACATGCTTTACGCGGGGGGCGATAAAGAGAGTTTCTCTTCCATAACCACAACCTATAACAACTACCGTCATTTCTTTGGAAAGGGATGTATATTTACCAAGTGTTTCACAGTCCGTGCCATAGGCCTTGAGGCCGGCATAATATTGATGTTTTTCAAAGTACTGATTATCCTGAAGCTGTTGCCAATATTCAAGATTGTTGCGGACGTTTCCTTGTGAACATGTCCGTATATCGTTTGCCCAGCCAAAATCAGGTCTGATAGTCAGGAGTTTTTCCAGACTCTCCGCCGCGGATGTAAGGTTACCTTCACGCTTTTGCCAGTTCATTAGGATAAAGGCGCCCTGCCAATCATTCTCTTTGGCCCTTTCAACGGCCGTTTGGCAGTCTTTCAATGCGTCATCGATATTACCTTTCCTTCTATTTACTAATGCTCTCCAAAAATACGCCAAACCATATTCGGGACACTGCTCAGGGGCAATGAGAATCTCTTGATAGATGTTATCCGGGCAATTCGCGATTAGCCGCCACGCATCCACCAACGCTTGAGGCGGATACAAGTCCGGATGGCACGTGGCCAGCAATGCCCATGACACCTCTCTATTGGGCTTTATCATCTTGTGATACATACTGCGATGGTCAACACGATATAAGAATAGCTTTTCGGCAATCCGTCTGACTACCGGATTGTGTTTGGAGCAGCTTATCCAGAAGTTCCAGTCTTCCGGCTGCCGGATAGTGCCCACAAGTTTATCGTAGCCGCCCACTTTTTGCCAAAGCTCCTTCCTGTAAAGGCTTGCATAAGGCATTGTATTCACGAACATAACCTTTTGTTGCGAGTATTCGCAGGGTATCCATTCACCGTGTTCGGCTCCGAACTTTTGCATGTTCGTAAAGATGATGTCAACCTGTTTGTTCTGTTGAATTATATCCACCGCTTTGTGCATAAACGTTCGTTCAAACATGTCATCACTGTCCAGCGGCAATATCCACTCGCTTGTGGCTGTTTCAATACCCACATTCCTTGCATCGGCCAGTCCCGTATTGTTTGGTTTATCAATCAGGCGGATATTTCTGTCCGGATATTCGGCTATCAACCGTTTCGCAACTTCCGTAGTATTATCCCGGCTGCCGTCATTAACGATGATGCACTCCCAATGTGTATAGGTTTGATTGACGATAGATTCAATCGCGTCAGGAAGGTAGTGCGCATGATTATAACAGGGAACAATTACGGATATCCTGACCCCATGGTCGCCCTCCTTTTTGAAATGCAGCATCGTCTCCTGATGGGCGGCATTCGGCGTAAGGCCAATATAGTGCTCGACGTCCACCTCCATCCCCTGCGAAAAAAGATCCGCCAGTTCCTCTGATGTATAGTTATTGTTTGTCCCATGCTTATTGTCATAAACGTTCTGCACTACATTGACGGGATTTGAAAACGTCACAGATTCTTCATAGGTGAGTAGATAAGGCAATGAATGATATAGATTCCTATTTTGGCTCATAAGGCTTTCTAACGTGTTGGGATTCACAAATTCCCCGCGGTTCAGCAGTTGCCGCATATCCCGGCAACGATACACTGAACTCGACACCTCCAGCGGATAACCAAAATCGCACTCGGCGTCCGGCCAGTAATATTTCAGTATCCCCTTGCTGAATTTCATGAACTGGGGCAGTGCTTGTTGTGAACTCGTTGGATAACAGTAATTTGTATTCCTGCCCAAACGCAGGGAAAATCCGAGCGCCTCTTTTTCTCTTTGCAGGGCGCTGGTCATATCCTTCATGCTAAAAGGTTTGACGAAGATGTTGTCATCGACAAGGAACAGGATGTAGTCACATTTCTCAATCGCTGACAACACCTGTTCTCTGAAGTTGCTTTCCTCAACAAAATTGATAATAGAAAACCTTCTTTTTAATTCTTCATACTGTTGAGTGTGCAGCCCGTTCGAAGTTTTATACAGCACAACTAAATCAATTGTCCCCACGTCTTGGCAGTGCAACAAAAAAGATTCAATAGTAGCTTGTAACTGCATCGCCCGATCTTTGCTGAAAATCAGTCCAACAGGGTTGTTCATATATGAATCCCCCATAATTTTTCTGTTACAGGCTGAGATAAATCTTTTTTATCAAGGATCGGCACAGGTAATTTCTCTGCTTCTATATGGTAGCCAACAGTAAATTGATCGATGAAACATTGTTCATCGAGTGCATATAAATAACGTGGAAGCCTTTCCCCGAACAACTGACGAATAAGTTCAACGTTATTGCCGTGCAGATGTTTATGTTGTGGAAGTGTCCATGCAACTCGCGCACATTCCTGAGCAAGTAGTTTAAAAAATCCACCATTTGGCGAAATTTCCTTAACCTGTAAACCGAATTTAGGCAGGAAGTGCTTATACCATTGAGGTGTATAGCCACCATAGTAGTGATACGGCGTCTGATGCAAACCCGAACCCAGTGGAGCTGTTATAAGGAGTTGTCCACCCCTTCGTAATATTCGTGCCATTTCTCTTAATGCTTCTATTGGTTCGGGAATGTGCTCAAGAACTTCCGTGCAGAGTATCACATCAAAAGATTTATCCGGTACAGGAATACTGGTAATGTCTGACTCGTAATCGATCTTACTATATTCCTTTGTGTTACCCAGCTTTATGCCCTTGTACTTTTTAAAATCATGTGTCTTATAATCACAATGCACAAAAAACGAACGATAGGGACAAGTTCCCGCCCCAATATCTAAAACCCGTGACCCGGCAGGGATAGTTTTGGCCTTTGCCCTGACCCATCGGTCTCGTGATCTCTGGTTGAAATCATGGATTTCATCAAGTGGAAGTTGGCTGCTGTTCCGGGAAAGTATGATTGGAGCTGCCAAAACAGAAGAAACATCCGGAGTCTGAGTATTAGATGGCGAAGCGACAAAATCACCTGCCAGGACGGCATGGAGTTGCTTTTTCCAGATTTCCCACGTTGGCCTCTCTTCCAGGGCAACAGTACTTTCCCACAACAATTCCTCCGCTGCTTTTAGTTGCTCTTGCAAGGAAAAGGATTTGGATTTCATAGCAACAACCTTCACGTTTGATAAATAAGGTTCTTTAGACCATGAGCTTGACAGCGTTTGAACCTCCCCAAATCCCAATGCCTCGAGTGTGTGTTCGAATCTCTCAGGAAACCAGTGGTCAATATGATAACCCCAGTCGGCTGCCTGGTCTCCAGCCAAATGGCGAACAACTCCCATTTTGGTTTTCCATGAAGTATTAGATACCAGCGTTTTTGCGCTGCCTATCAGGTCAGGAGTTTCGATATGGAGCCTGCCGCCGATTTTTAACCACTTGTGCCACTTGATCATCATAGCAAGTGCTGTAACGCGGTTAAAGTGCTCAAAAACATGATTGAGCCGAATCTCATCGACCGATTCAAGAGGGAAATCCAGGCTCTTTATATCAGCGTAGAAATCTGCTTTTACCTGTACTAAATTATGTTCAGATTGCGGATAATCAATATTTATATAACCTTCTAAATGCTGTCCACCGCAGCCAAGATGTAAACGAAGCGGCTGGTCGGTATGCAAAAGTCCTTTTCTTCTAAGTTGCCGGACGATATTTTCTGAGGTCTCGGAACAGGTTTTTTCATAGAACTCAGTATCAGAGTTCATTGTTTTTGCGTCGTAAGTAAGGTTGTTACAACGACAAATCTGAGTATCTAAGACGTTCGACTTAGAGTTAGAATCCACTTTAACTAAATCTGCAAAAATATGACCTTCGTCAGGGGCATCATTTTTATCAGGTCTATACTCTTTCGGGATATCCTGTGACAAGCTCACATTTCTTTTTTGAAAAATCACCTGATAACCTACCATAGCAGCAATGTCTTCAAGATATCTACGGGTCAGATGGTCTTTATGGTGCCATTTGTGCCATGTTTCTTGATACACACCCGAGTAACCTATACTAAAGTCGCTGTAATTTTGCATTATCCACATTAAGTCAGGAGTGGTAACTCTGTGAACGCCCCCCGGCTTCAATACTCGAAAGGTTTCTGCAAGAAAAAGCATGATTTGCTTTTGGTCAAGATGTTCTATAAAATCTTCATTGTAAATAACATCAACGCTATTATCTGAAAAAGGCAATGCATCTTTAGTTACATCAAGCTCAAGAAAATCATCTTTTGTACCCCTCACGTTAGGGCCATAAAACTCATCTGTGTAATATTTCATGTAATTCTCATAGGGTTCGAAGACCAGGTCGATATTGACCCAGCCTTTGAGAACTCTTGGTCCGCAACCGATATGCAGCCGAAGCGCCCTTCCCTCTTCCCATACCCCAAACCTTTTAAGCTGTTGCAATACATCAACATCATTATTAATTGCCTTAAAGCAGTTGTTTCTTATCGAAAGCATCGGATGTGTCCCTTGTTCTACTTAACAAACTATCCCAGTTGTTTGCTTGTAATCACCGGTTTTTATGCCATGTTCTTTCCAAGATCTGATATCCTTATCACGACAGTAATGAATAATCACATGCTTAGCTAAACTCGGAGTAGCAATTATTACATCTTCGAAAATCACAACATATCTGATCTTATCACTTGAGTTAAGGGTGTTTATTACGACGCAGATGTTAGGCCACTGCTCTATAGGATGAGGTTCTGGTGGGGGAGACAAAAAGTATCGTCCGTCATCAATAAGAATAAAATGCTCGTATTCAGAGCTGTTTATTATCTCAATTTCTTCAATCAGTGGACATTGGTTACTCACCCCATATGTTGCATTCCCGCTCCAGTGACTGTCGAGCCAGAAGATGCTTGGTCCATCAAGTTTAGCAATGACACCTCTAAATTTTTCTCGACTGTCCCCATATATAAACTCAATGTTCTTGACATGGTGATATTTCTCGGTAACTTCTTTGTAAAGACTTTCGGAAGCTTCTATCGTTATTACATGGTCGAAAATTCTACTGGCCCAGTATGCGGTGTTTCCTTTATATGTTCCAGTCTCCACAAAGGTAGAGATGCTAAAGATGTCTCTCAGTTTGTTGATAAGTTCACTTGGCGGACCAACATTCTTAAAATTTACTATTCCCACAACAATGTTCCTTTAAGGCTGAAATAAGCATCTAATATTGTGATCAAATTCTTTCAGGTTATCCTGTTTATCCGCATTAGACAGACTCAATTTGAGATTAGTTTTACGCCATAGTTCTTCATCGAATTGTGTCCCCAAAGTTACGTATAGTTAAATATTGCTGCGATAAGTCTCTACAATGTTTCTGCCTCTGCGAACATAGTATAATTTTTGGCTCGTGTCGGCCTTCTGGGCCGTTATGGCCAGATGCAATTCCTCGTATGACTTTTTCAATTTCCTTTTTTGGCTCTCGAATTCCGGTCGTTCGAGAATCCCAGCTTGTGTTATTTTTTCCACAAGGCAATCCGCTTGCTTGCCTAAGACCTCGATCCGTTTACCGGCGGAATTACCCTGATGGGCCAGCTCTAATTGCTGTTCCAACAGGCTCTGCAATTCATCCAGCATGGATATTTGTTTATCAGTGCTCATCCGGTTTGAATCCCTGCTTGATTTTCCTGGGCCAGACTGTGTTCGACTTCTTCCAGCAGGTTGGCTGCATCTTTATGGTTTTCGTCCAGAGTCAGGACGTCCAGCAGCACTTTTTTGGATTCCTCAAACCTGCCGTCTTTCATATATAATGCCGCCAGGGGAAACATGACGGATGTATCACCCGGATGCATGTTCAGATATACCTCGAGGTAATGAGTAACCTGTGCAAATGAACCCATCTGGCAGGAGGCTTGAAACAGGCCGAGTAGTGCTATGAGATTTTCGGTGTCCAGTTCAAGGCTTTTAAGATACATCTCGAATGCCTTCTTGTAATCGGTTCTCTGCTGTGCGGTTAAGCCCAGGCCGGCGTAAGCCTTGGCGCAATTGGCATCCAGTCTGCAGGCGACCTTGAAGGCTATTTCGGCATCATCAAGCTGATTATTCTGCAGGGCGACTA
>CAZHBL010000097.1:0-12683 GCA_964530105.1 uncultured Pirellulales bacterium
TCATACCATGGCAAAATATGAATGTGTAGCATAATCTATGTACTGGTTAGTAAATGCCCCGCACTGGGTACGCATCCAGCGTACTGGCGCTAGTTCCATCACATGCTGGCATCGCGAAGATGGCGGTCAATGGCAGGAGTTGTATAGGACGGCGTTTTTCCTTGATGCTTCGGCTTATATGGGTCTGGCTATGACTTCCCACACCAGCAGCGAAGTTAACACGACGGTATTTTCCAACGTGACTATCGATGGCACTCCGCTGACTCTGGCGAACGTGGAATACAAGGAGATCGGCGTACCGTTCAACACTCCAGCGCCTCTGTATATTGCAGTCAAGGACGAAGCTGGTAACCAGGCCAGGGTAGAATATATTTCAGATGATCCGGCCGTTTCGCCCACAAACATCCAGCAGTGGACAGAATGGCTTATTCCGCTTTCTGAGTTCACAGCCCAGAACGCAGCCCTTGATTTGACCAAGATCACGCGTCTAACACTGGGCGTGGGCCCGGAAGCCGATGCCGATCCGGAGGGTACCGGCCGGATGCTGTATGACGATATCCGTATCTACAACAGTAGCCACCTGGCTCCCGCGATGGGAATCCAAGTCATTGAGGACTTCGATACCTATGGTGACCAGGCCGAACTGGATGCGGTTTGGGTAGATCACCAGGGCCTAAATGGCGAGGTGACCCGAGCCCTGCTAACCAATGGCGGGATGGGGAACAGCCAGTACATGCAATGGGACTACCATTCGTATGGCAACGGCCCACCCCAGATGGACAACAGCGAAAGTGTGATGATTTTCGACGCTCCCATTGATTTTACTTCCTATGGTGAGAGCTTTAAGCTCCGTCTGTCGCTGCGCCGTCGTCCGGGCAGTGATCGAGCAGGATTGCTCTATGTGAAGTTCTACCAGGGTGGTACGGCCAATGATCCCAGTTTTCTGTCGGGTGAGGCCTGGATCGTAAGAGACAACAGCAACTGGTATCCCGGAGGCTATGCTCCCATCGGCAACACCACTGAAGGCGGCCAGCCATGGGCCACAGATGTCGACCTGCTGACCGATGGAGAGTGGAGTACGGTGGAGATACTGCCTGAGAACATCATCCCGGGCTGGGGCGGCAATCCTCAGACCTTTGAGGGCCTGACTGAGGTTACTGGTATGGTCATTGGCAGCTCCGAGGGTCAGGGTGAGGCCCAGGGCACGATTGATGTGGACGGCATCGAGATTGTGTACGAACCTTAGTTACCGGATCGATGCCCAGTTAGATGTACTACTGAAGGGCTGTGTGTCTCAGACACGCAGCCCTTTTGCTTGGTACAGCTTTCAGGAGTGAGCCAGTTACTTTTCTCCGGAACCAACTTCAGCACTGTCCGTCGCAGAGAGAATAGTTGCGGCCCCAGTTCACGGCGCCAAAATGCAGGATCGCACGCTGCCCCTGCCATGCATCGGGCATGGAAAAGGTGTAGCGATACCACAGGCACTGATCGGGAATACTCGGCTTTCCGATACCGGACAGGACTGATTCATAGGGAAACGGCACCAGTATCTGATCGAAAAACGCCTCTGGCGCCGTGACGCTCTTACTGCGAGTCAAGGTATAATCCCAAAGCCCATTTAGATTCAACCATCGGCCTTGCACCATCTGCGGCCGCGGATATTCGGACAACACCTTGTCAGGGCGAACCTGCTCGACCCAACGGGTCGTCAACGGTGCATAATCTCTTATTTGCCACGCCTCTGCGGCCTGATTGAACAGACAGAAGCCCATGAGCAGGATAACCGTTTTGAACATTGAAACAGTAAACGTATCCTTCATAGTCGTCTTTTCGAATTGTCTAACTGGATATTTTGACGTTTCCGAGGAGTGGTCACCACATCCTCGCAGTGTTCGAGCTTAATGTCCGGTTCGGTATCGCCGAAGTCGTTGTCGCGAAGGATCAGTCCACGGGTAGACGTCACCCTGATCTCACACCCTGCCACGTCAAGCAATTGGTTGCCTTCAATGACAATATCATTGTGAGCCCCAGCCGGGGCCAGCCCCCCAGCACCGGCGAGGGCGTACACAGCAATTCCCATGCCGTCGCAGTGTTGAATGGTATTGCCTGTAATGTGTACATCATTGCTGCTGCCGGCTTCCAGCCACCAGAATTCAGGTGCTACCTTGATGGCCTCTTCCACACATCCCACTAGCAGATTGTCGGACACCTCGCCGTAGCTGGCCTTGATGAGGATGCCACGTGATCGGTTAAAGCCAAAATCACACCCTGTGACTTTAAACCCGTTACCAATGCGATTGGCTGAAGCAATGATACTGCCCTGAGCCAGTTCCACAGGACGATCAATTACAACTTCGTAGATCTGACGCAGCGTCCCCTCTGTAAACGGTTTGTGCATCCGTTGCCGGCTCATGAAAGCCTGTTCCTCATCCGTGATGTTTCCCGATCGCACCACGCTTACAGCCTTGGCATCTGCCAGACGCCGCCCGTCGTAGTCCACCACTTCCAGAGGATCGCCAGGCTGGATATTCATATGGCCCTTGGCGAGGACACGCAATTTCGGTCCGTCACAAGCCATGACCATGTGGTAATCACCACAGATATTCACGCAGTCATCTGCTTGAAAATGAGCCGTACACTCAATAAGTTGGGGCCCCACAATCGCCATTTTGCTGTGATACGCATCGGCATCCAGTGAACGAATCCGAGGATCTCCGCGCAATTTGAAATCGTCTTTGGCTGCCCGACGGTCAATACGGCAACGACGATACGTAGTCCTTTCACATTCGGTTTCAAAGAAGCCAAAACAGTTGGACGCGTATAGCGTGACGTCCTCCAACACCACGTTTTTACTGCGTGTGGTGAAAATGGCGTGGGGGATCTGGCCACCCGGGGCATAGGACGTGCCAATTGCAATGATATCACCAACCTGTTCGCCGTGATAACTGCCGCCACGTGTCACACGGATGCGATTCGTTTCCTTGGATACCACGCGAAACTCAAAGTAACTGCCAAAACGCAGTGTGCGCGTGTCTGCTCTGAATATCTCATACTTGAAATCCTGAACCTGATCACCCCGAGGGTAGCCGTCAAAGAGTTCAATGTCGTGAACAGTATTGTCTTCCGACAGCTTAACGATCCGGCCCTGGGTATAGGGCAGAGGATCATAGTCAATGGTCAGGCCTCGCAGCGTGACATTGCGACAGTTTGAAATGGTCAGGGCCCGGGTAGTTTCCGTGCAGATCATCTCCACACCCTTCGCGTCGATTTGAATATCCAGCAGGTCCTTCAGAACCAGGTGTTCTCGATTCCGGGGACTGACCCTGTAACGCCCTGCTGGAATGACAATATATTTTTGTCCGGCCTGAATCGCCTGATCGATAAAGCCCTGCAATTCAAAGTCTGTTCCCGGATTGGTCAGCGATGCAGAATCGGCCTCTGCTGCGATGGTAATCGGCACCCACAGACTCGCCAGCATTAACCAGGCATACAGTGGCTGAAATTTCATAATCATCACTCCTTATGCATCGTGTTTATTTCTCAATCAACACATTGTCACAATCCGTAATCTCAAAGGTATCCAGATTGAGATTCTGCGAAGGATACTCATTCGTATACTCAATGGTGTTGTTGCGGAACACCAGACCATCTACAGAATAGGCCTTAAGCACAGGATAGTGATCATAACATCGGAAGGTGTTGCCTTCGATCAGGATGTTGCGGTTGTAGCGACTCTTGGCACGATAAGCCTCTTCGATCCCGGCTGCCACTTCAATGGTAGCGCGGCCCCAGACACCGTAGTTGCAGTTGTCAAAGAGATTGTTGCGGATCACACAGTCACGCACACCGGCCTGCTCAAACCAAAAGCGTGCGTCACCTTCAAACAACAGGGCGGTACCAGGCACATTGAAGATATTGTCCTCGATCACGGTCTTGCCGCGACAGTTCAGTAGGAACCCACGTGCACGATTGCCCCGCATCTTGCAGTGATGGATGTGCAGCTCCGGATAGTCGCGGATCTCGGCCACGGCATCGCCCAATTCGAATTCATCAGGTAAGGGGTCAGTCAGGACCACGCGCGTGAATTCCTTGTTATACCGTTCCACGCCCTTGACACGGGCCTGGCCATAGGTGATCAGACTGGGGCCGTGGACCAATTCCAGGTCCTTGCCGGTTTGGATAAAATCAAAGCCAAACTGCTGGGCATGGACCAGTTGCACGACGATCTCGTTGGGGGCCAATTGCTGCACCACCTTGGCGTAGATCCCGTGAATGTTAGACGGGTCGTCCTTTTGATTCTCGAACAGGCAGTGACTCATCTCGATCTTGCCGAAGCAGTTCACATAGTGGGTGGCATCGGCGGTCACACTAATGATGCGCCCACTGCCTGGAGGAGGCGTAACATTGACCTGGTGCAGCCGGATGTCGCCACTGCGTTGACCAATCACACCCATGCCGCCGCAGTGGTAGATGTTAATATTCTCCAGATTGAGCCCCACACTGTCCGTGAGGGTGAATCCGGGTACCTTGCGATACAGAGAGCCAAAGACCAGGATATTGCCGGGCGTGCCTTTGAGTCCAGGCTTGATCAAACGCACCCGGCGATTACCCAGGTCTTCAACGGACAGGCCTGAGCCAACCCAGAAGTCGTGGGCCTTGAATGCAGTCTCGCGTCGTTTGACGTCAAACTCCAACAGGCTGCCAAACGGGTAAAACACCTTGTGTGAGGTCGTAGTGGTCTTGCGTTCGGAACGATTACGTCCGTCTGTAAACACGAGGATGTGGTTGTCAATCTCATACGGGAACTGCTCAGGGATCTCCACGTCCATGCCCTTGTCGTCAGAGCCCAATATCTTGGCTTCACTGTGGAAAGTGCGTTCAAAGTCGATAGAGAAATTGCGAAGCGTGATATTCTTTGAATCCTCGACAACAAAGGGATTCAGATAACCGTGAAACATGAATTCCGCACCTTGACCGTCAATCTCAAGACTCTCGAATCCCAACAGGGGGAAGGCGATCCTCTTGAGCCCTTCGTCGTTGTTGCTGATAAAGTAATACTTTTCCCGGGCCATGTCCGGCCAGAAATCATAACGACCTTTAGGAAAGACCAACCTAGCTTCCGGAAACAGACGACATTTTTCCAGGGCCTTGCGCACGGCCAGGGTGGTGTCACTGCCATCCCCGGCCTTGGCCCCAAAATCCGCCACATTGACTTCCACAGCCGCCCATGCCACCGTCGACGTCATTAGACACAATCCAATCATCCAAAGCTTATATGAATTCAGCATTCCATTCTCCTGTTCAAAGTCATTACTGTCCGGCAAACATTTCTTAGAATTGCCGTAAGCTACTCTATTTCAATAGGTTGCTAAAGAAAATAATTGTTTTCGATTTGAAATCGTTTTCCAGTTTTTTAGCTTATGAAAAAGGTGACTTTTCGAAGAATTCTGCCGTTTTGCAGCTCTTGGGAAGAGTGTCTTTCGTGTGCGACTAATGGGCTGATGAGACTTCTCCAAAAACACTCAATAAGGAGATTTCCACATACTGGAATTTGAAAGACCACTACATTTTTTGTATAATAGCTTGAGACTCCAAAGAACTACAAACTCTAAGGGATGCATCTGTGGATAGTGAGTCACATTTTGTGTGTTCTTTTAGTGGCTTTGGGCTGGAAAAAGGTGAGACCTGATTTCTGGAATGACCATGACCGATGTTACACGTATTTTGAACGCAATTGAACAAGGAGATGCTCAGGCGACAGAAAAGCTGCTTCCTTTAGTCTATGAAGAACTGCGTATTCTTGCCGCTCAGAAGCTGTCGAGAGAACTTCCCGGCCTGACACTTCAGGCGACGGCCCTTGTTCATGAAGCATACCTTCGGCTGGTCGGTTCTGATAATCCTGAATGGGATTGTCGAGGTCATTTCTTTGCCGCCGCGGCTGAAGCTATGCGGAGAATCCTTGTTGAAGACGCCCGCAGGAAAAAGTATCAACGTCATGGCGGCCGGCACAATCGAGTCACGCTCGATGAATCATTGGCCAAAGACAGCGGGACAATCGCTCCTGACGATTTATTGGCTTTGGACGAGGCCATGCAGAAGCTGGAGAGCGAGGATAAGACCAAGGCTGAATTGGTAAAACTGCGGTTTTTTGCCGGTTTAACCGGTGAACAGGCAGCCAAAGCCCTTGGAATTTCCCATGCCACCGCAGAGCGATACTGGGCCTATGCACGCTCCTGGCTGCGTCTGGAAGTCATGAGCAAAGATTCGTAAAATCTCTTTCTGGTATAATTATTTTAAATTTTTCTCATTTTCCGTGAGGGTCTTCACGGAATTTTATCGCATTGAAGGAGGAAGCCAAAGGAATCAGGAATTTTATCATGACAGAAAAGCTGCAAAAAATAGAAGAAAAGATATTTTACGAGGCTTTGGAGAAATCACCCGATCAGCGAAAGACTTTTCTCAAGCAAGCCTGCGGAGAAGATCATAAGCTGTACAACAGGATTAAAGCCCTTCTTGGAGCCAATGATGTAAAAGATGACTTTTTACAAAGTCCTGTACTGGATTCGGAGATCACTCTTGACAATCCCCCACATATAGAAAGCCCTGGGGCAGTCATTGGTCGATATAAGTTACTGGAAAAAATCGGCGAAGGCGGCATGGCTGTGGTTTACATGGCCGAGCAGACCGAACCGATTCGCCGTAAAGTCGCACTGAAAATCATCAAACTGGGTATGGACACCAAATCTGTCATTGCCCGGTTCGAGGCAGAGCGTCAGGCCCTTGCTATGATGGATCATCCTAATATCGCCAAAGTCTTCGATGCCGGTGCGACTGAAACGGGCCGGCCTTATTTTGTTATGGAACTTGTTCAGGGTGTATCAATAACCGAGTACTGCGATAAAAACAAATTAGCTACGCGCCGGCGTTTGGAGCTTTTTGTTCAAGTCTGTAACGCCGTTCAGCACGCCCACCAGAAGGGCATCATACACCGCGATATCAAACCTTCGAACGTCCTTGTGACAATGCACGACGACAAGCCGGTGCCGAAGGTTATTGATTTCGGCATTGCTAAAGCGACTAATCAACGTTTGACGGAGAAAACGTTGCTTACACGGTACGCTCATTTTATCGGTACGCCGGCGTACATGAGCCCTGAGCAGGCACAAATGAGCGGGCTGGACGTGGATACCCGCACCGACATCTACTCACTCGGCGTATTGCTTTACGAGCTGCTGACGGGAGCCACACCTTTTGATGCTGAAACACTCCGCAAGGCAGGATACACTGAAATTCAGCGGATAATTTGCGAGACGGATCCGTTGAAGCCATCCACCAGGCTCGGTACATTAGGCCAAGCATTGACCGATATAGCCCAGTATCGGCAGGCAAATCCTGAGTCGCTTCGCAAGCTGTTAAAGGGTGATATGGACTGGATTGTAATGAAGTGCCTGGAGAAGGACCGAACCCGACGATACGAGACGGCACATGGATTGGCCGAGGATATCGAACGGCACCTGAGAAATGAGCCAATCCTTGCTCATTCTCCGGGACTTTTGTATCGAATACAGAAATTCTGGCAGAGACACCGGCAACATATAACAATGGCTGCTGTTGTAACAATACTTCTGGCTGGCTTGATTATAACTGTATGGATGTACTTACAAAGTGTTAACGCAAGAAGAGTCCAGTGGGCCCAAGGCGAAGCGCTGCCGGAGATTATCAAGCTAATCGAGCAGCAGGACTATCGTGAGGCCTTTTCCCTGGCCAAAAGAGCCAAAGAATACATCCCGAATGACCTGGCACTAAACGAATTATGGTCACGCATCTGTAAAGACTACTCAATTTCCACAATTCCTACCGGAGCGAGCATCTTCTACAGGGAATACTCTTCGGATGATGCGCAATGGGAGTATCTCGGACAATCTCCGCTTAGTAATATCACCCTTCCCCAAGGTCTCTATCGTTGGAAGATTGAAAAAGAAGGATTTGCGACACATGAATGCGTTGTGGACAATTCCTTCGATGTCCGACTGCGAGAGGAGGGGCTGCCAGGCGAGATGGTCTGGATTGACGCCTTTACGGTTGAGGTCCTTACCGATTCTAACACTCAGAATTCAAGGATTGAAGTCCCTGCCTACTGGATTGACAAATACGAAGTCACGAATGAGCAGTTCAAGCAGTTTGTAGATCAGGGCGGATATGAAAATCGAGACTACTGGAGAGAATCGCAATTTCTTAAGGAAGGCCGCAAGATTTCATGGGAGCTGGCAATCAGTGAGTTTGTCAATAAAACGGGCCAACCAGGCCCAGCTACCTGGGAAAGAGGGACCTATCCAGAGGGTCAAGGTCAACATCCTGTTTCCGGCGTCAGTTGGTTCGAAGCAGACGCTTACGCCAGGTTTATCGGCAAGAGTCTTCCAACGGTCCATCACTGGCAACAAGCCGCCTGTCTGAGTGAATCGCTTGTGATCGTACCCTTCAGCAATTTCGATCTCGCTGGCACGGCGCCAGTCGGAAGTCATCCCGGCATGGGGCATACCGGATTGTACGATATGGCCGGCAACGTCAAGGAATGGTGCTTCAATGCCACCGATGATTCAGGTAGCCATCGCTACATCCTCGGTGGCGGCTGCGGCGAGCCAACCTACCTGTTCACTGACAGAGATTCCCGGTCTCCGTGGGACCGGTCGCCCCTCAATGGCTTTCGATGTGTGCAGTATCCGGAACGAGAAGAACCGGTGGCCGAGGAGATCTTTGGTTCCTTGGAGCAACGTACCGTGAGGGATTACTCGACCGAGGTGCCGTGTTCTGACGCAGAATACCAAATCATCAAGCGACAATTCGAATACGATCGAACGCCGTTGAACGCCGTTGTCGAGAGTATTGATGACAGTTCAGCGTTCTGGCGGAAGGAAAAGATCACGTTCGATGCGGCCTATAGCAGTGAACGAGTGATTGTGTACCTGTTTATACCCAGAGCAGTTCATCCGCCGTATCAGGCGGTCGTCTATTGGCCGGATGGCACTGCCCCACTGACCCCAGCGTTTAAGGGCTTGCCACAGAGAGATTTCACGGAGCTTATCATCACCAGTGGCCGAGCGTTATTGTTTCCGGTCCTCAAAGGAACTTACGAACGCCGACATGCTAAGATGCCCGATCCGGGGAATACGCCAGTGATTTTAAGAGACTGGGTCATCCAAATGTCGAAGGACTTGCGTAGATCGGTTGACTACCTGGAGACTCGGGCTGATATTGACAAAGGACGAATGGCGTACTACGGAGTGAGCGCCGGAGGATTTTTTGCCTCCATATCGCTGGCGGTCGAGGACCGTTTTAAGGCGGCTGTCCTGGTCTCGGGAGGATTTCCTAACTCGATGGGACTGCTGCCTGCTATCGACCCGATCAATCACGCCCCCAGGGTCAGGACGCCGGTCTTGATGGTCAACGGCAAAGAGGACTCCGTTTTCCCTTATGAAACCTCTCAACGACCGATGTACGGGCTTTTAGGCACTGACGATGAGCACAAGCAGCATAAACTGTATCCGGGTGGACACGGCCTGGGCGCATTGTTCAGTAAACAGATTCGAGGTGATGTGCTGGACTGGCTGGACCGCTACCTGGGACCCGTTAACGGAAAGAAGAATGATATGAAGTGATCTGAACTGTGAATTTGTAAGGGCTGGCGAGTCGCTTGACTTGGCCGTCATCCTCACCAGCCCAGACCTGCTCCAGGCGGTCGGTTTGCCCGCGAGGAGACAGGGTAATTTTACCGCAAACCAGGAAGGATAGTAAAGATGAATACGCGAATAATTCTGAAATTTGTGGTGGTGGCTGGGCTTTTGGCCCTGGCCTCCACGAGTTACGCGGCAGGGGGTAGCTGGACGAGGGATGCCGATATGCCCACCGCAAGATGGGGTCCTTCCACCAGCGTCGTGGACGGCAAGATATATTCCATCGGAGGTGGGCAAGACCCGTACAGCACCTATCTATCAACCGTCGAGCTCTATGACCCTGAGACCGACACCTGGACAAGGAAAGCCGATATGCCGACAGGAAGGGCTTTTGCCGGCGCCAGCGTAGTGAACGGGAAGATCTACGTTGTTGGTGGCTCCACAGGTCCAGATACAGGTATTTCGAGCATGGAAGAGTATGACCCGACGACCGACACCTGGACCAGGAAGACGAACATGCCGACCGCAAGGAACGTGCTTTCCACTAGCGAGGTGAACGGTAAGATATATGCTATCGGTGGTGCGTATACCACAAATCCCGCCGCCGTGGAAGAATACGATCCGGCGACGGATACCTGGACGCGCAAAGCGAACATGCCCACCGCAAGAAACGGGCTTTCCACCAGTGTGATAGACGGAAGGATCTATGTCATTGGAGGTGCAACAAGCTTTGGCGGATCCGGTATTTCGACTGTGGAAGAGTATGATCCGGCGACGGATACCTGGAGGCAGAAGGCGAACATGCGGACGGCAAGAGTATATCTTTCCACCAGTGTGGTGAATGGGAAGATATATGCCATCGGGGGTACAGCAGGTAATTGGAACCCAGTTCTTTCGACGGTCGAGGAGTATGACCCGGTGACGGACACTTGGGCAAAAAAACCCGACCTGCCGACCGCAAGGATGTTTGTTCCCACAAGCATGGTGAACGGCGAGATTTATGCCATCGGGGGGTCGCTGGCATATTGGCCTTGGACGCCGACTTCAACGGTGGAAGTATACGACCCCAATCCGCTTGTCTTTGACTTTAACGGAGATGGAATAGTGGACAGTGCCGACATGTGTATGATGGTTGACTACTGGCACACAGATGAGCAAACCTATGATATTGCCCCGCCACCTTCTGGTGACGGCATCGTGGATGTACAGGACTTGATTCTTTTGTCCGAGCACTTGTTTGAGGAAATCCTGCCTTCTGAGTTGGTTGCGTATTGGAAGCTGGACGAGACGGAAGGCATCGTCGCTTATAACAGCACAGGAGAAAGTGACGGATTTCTTTTCGGTGACCCGGTATGGCGGCCCGCAGAGGGCAAACGAAGCGGCGCGATGGAACTTGATGGAATCGACGACTACGTTGTTTCTGTGTTTGTTTTGAATCCGGCTGACGGCCCGTTCAGCGTCTTTGCCTGGATTAAAGGGGGGGCGCCGGGACAGGTGATTATCTCCCAGATGGACGGCAGCGGCAGCGGCGAAACATGGCTTGGCATGGATGCGGTTAACGGTTACCTGATGACGGGCTTATTACCGCCTCCACTCGGACGGTTTCTGCCACAGCCGCTGGAATCGCAGAATATCGTCACTGACGACAAGTGGCATCATATAGGCTTAGCCTGGGACGGTGCCTACCGCTATCTGTACGTGGACGGTACGGAAGTCGCAAGGGATACCGGGGCCCTGACTCAATTGCTTCATGCCGATGGCGGCCTATACGTAGGCACAAACAATAATCTCGATGCAGGCACATTCTTCTCCGGCCTGATCGACGATGTTCGCATCTACAACGTGGCTCTGAGCGAAGAGCAAATCGGAGCCATTGTAAAGTAGGCCACATCCGAAAGGAACAAACCACCCAGAGCATTCAAGAGGCTGGCAGCTTGAAAGAGTTGTCAGCCCTTTGTTTTTGAATTCGTCCACCTATGAAGAGCTCAAAGTCAAACACTAAAGTCTCTGTTGCCACAATAAATTTTCTTTGAGGCATCCTCCTTACGACCTATCAACCACGTTTCATCGCTCATCTGAACAGCCCTTCGACTTCACGATGCATTATCATAGTCATAGCGAATCTACCTATGTTTTGGTCAATCATCTCAAGAACGTCGCCAACCACCTATCCCGAGCTTGCCGAATACGAAGGCAGCTCATGTAGATTATTGAGACATAGCAAAAATCCGCTCTGGTTCAGTCATTGAAAGGGAACTCCACATGACCGCGGGTTCATTGGACGCGCGGAACTCAGAGCATTAAAAGTCTCCTGGATATAATACATCCTGCCAAAAGCCGAACAGTCCCTGTTCAGGATTCCGTGCTAAACAAGCGTCTCGTCTTATTCACTGCCTGTCTTTCACATGGCTGACATGGTCGAGATCATTTTCCTGGCCACAGAATGTCTGGCATTGACAGAAGTTATTTCATCTGGAAGCATCCTCTGATAGCCGCTGCGCTCTTCACAATGACACGATATGTGTTTTCAAGCCATTATGGGCCTGGCCTCCACAGAGCTGATTCGAAGGATCTCGTGGTAATCTCAGGTCTTACGGTGGAACTTTTTCAACGACCAGACCCCTCCCTTTTATTTAAGTCCTATTCTCTATAACTAATCAGTTGGTCCTGATCATTCTCAGATTCCGTGATATTTTCAATCACAGTTGGAGGGGAGGCCTCACTAAGATTCCTGAGAAATCCTGGAGAAACTTGTAATCCCAAATTCTGTGCCTTATGGACATCTTTCCATGCCTCATCATACTTTCCTGTGAGGTAGTAGGCCAACGCACGTTTGTTGTAGGCCTTTGCAGACATTGGACTCAGTTCAATAACTTTGGTGTAGTCGGAGATAGCCAGGTCATATTCACCTTCAGTACCATAGACAAGCCCCCGACTGTTATAGGCTTGAGCATCCGTTGGATTTAACTCAATGGCCTTGCTGTAATCTAAGACAGCTTTGTCATATTGGCC
>CAZHBL010000098.1:0-12620 GCA_964530105.1 uncultured Pirellulales bacterium
TAACGCCATAAGACGTTATTTTACAAATATTTATGAATTTTACAGAAGTGTTAAAGTATTCAATTAATAAGGAGATTCGGTATGACCAGCAAGTTTGTAAAGCGAATGTTGTCGGTATTGGCGATAATTCTGGTAGGATTCACAATGGCCGGTTGCGTTAGCGTGCACTCAACGGAAACACATAGCAGCCCCTCAGAACCCAAAACGACACAAAATGCCGATAGAATACGTCTCGAACACGTTGCCATTAACGTCGAGAATCCTGTCGAGATGGCAAAGTGGTACTGTGAAAATCTCGGTATGAAAATTGTCAGGCAAGGCCCTCCTCCGGTCAATATGCGCTTCATTTCCGACGCTGGAGGCAATATGATGTTGGAGCTATATCACAATCCACCGGACGCCGTGCCGAATTACGCATCGATGGATCCGCTAATGCTTCATATCGCTTTCATGGTCGACGACGTGAAAGGGACGTGCCGGAAGCTCCTCGCCGCCGGAGCCACAATCGCCAGCGAGATAGCTGTAACGGACAGCGGCGACGAGCTTGCCATGCTGCGCGATCCGTGGGGCGTTTCCATACAATTCTTAAAGCGAGCCAATCCCATGCTCTCTCATTAGGCGCGGCATAATGCAGCAACCTCCGACAAGAAAAGATACAAATTATCACCTTTACACGCGCCGTGATTCCATCAAAGCTATAGGTTTAGCGGCGGCGGGTATTGCCCTTGGTACAAGCAACAGCTCGGCCGGAAGTCCGGTTGCCAGCAAAGCCCGCCGGCCTAATCTTCTATTTATTCTTGCCGACCAGTTAGGCTATCAGCGATGCGGTTATGCCGGCGACAAAAAAGCTCGAACAGCCAATATCGACAAACTGGCATTACACGCGGTAAACTTCCAAAACGCGGTTTCCAATATGCCGGTTTGTTCGGCATACCGGGCGTCTCTGTTCACCGGCAAATATACCACTTCCACCGGTATGGTAATCAACGAGCTTCGAATGCGAACCGACCACGAAAGTTTCGGCAGGGTACTGACCCGAAGTGACTACCAGACGGCTTACATCGGCAAATGGCATTTGTATGCGAACCAGTTGGGGCACCATTACGAATCTAAAAACAGCTTCGTGCCGCCGGGGCCGCACAGGCTGGGTTTTGACGGTTACTGGGCGGCATATAACTTCCACCATAACTATTACGGCGCCTATTATCACACTGACACTCCTGAAAAAATATTCTACGGCGACAACGTTTACGAGCCGGATGCTCAAACGGATATGATGATCAAATTCATCAGGAAGGCATCGAAATCAAACAAACCCTTCGGAGCGTTTTTGTCTTACGGCACTCCTCACGATCCATGGGCGCAGGACAACGTGCCAGAGCAATATATCGAGATGTTTAAGGATGTATCGCTGCCCAATCCACCGAATTACAAGGACATGAACGATAAATATGCCGATGACTGGGGACGGCTAAATCCCCAGGAGCGCAAGATGCTCCAAACATGGCGCCGGCTCTATTATGCAATGACGGCCAACCTGGATTGGAACATCGGCCGGTTGCTTAACGCTCTTGAGCAGGCCGGGATAAGTGATAATACCATCGTGGTATTCTCTTCTGATCATGGAGAAATGTTCGGCGCTCACGGACGGCGTGCAAAGAACATATTTTATGAGGAAGCAGCGCGCATCCCGTTTTTGATACGCTGGCCGAAAAAGATTCGGGCCGGAACTGTCTTGGATGCGTGTATCTCAACCGTAGATATTATGCCGACCATTCTGTCACTGATGGGTTTGCAGATACCGGAAGGCGTCGAAGGAATGGACCTTAGTCATTGCGCGCTCGGCAGCGGGGGGGCTGAGCCGCAGACCGCCTTCCTGCAGAATACCGGTGCATGCGCCGCATGGGAGGATGGGCATGAGTGGCGGGCCCTTAGAGATAAACAATACACGTATGCCGTCTATCGTGTAGATAAGTCCGAGCTTTTGTTCGACAACAAAAACGACCCGTACCAGATGAACAATCTGGCCGGTAATGAGAAATATATAGGAACGCTTGATCGCTTCCGCGGGATGCTGGCCGACAAGATGGATTCGATTAACGATACTTTCGAGAAATGCACATGGTACAGGGATAATTGGACCGATGGTAACCGAAATATTATTCGAACCGCCAAAGACTAATCTACCAGTGCAGGAACGGATTAATCAATCTCAGCATTTCTGGCCGGTTATCTCCAGCACGGTCTGCCACAAATGACCGTTGGGATCGACTTTTTTTCTTTTCAAAACCGTCAATGACGTGGGGACGTGGACGAAGTACTGATTCCAGTATCCAACAACCATATTTGTCCGGCCCGACATGCCGGCGTGCACGGCGTTTTGTCCAAGCATAACGCAGAACGCCGAATCGTTGGAATCGGCGGGCAAGCTGCGTATCATATAGCTTGGGTCGATGTATTTTAAGGACAGGGGCTTTTTCTTCTGCCTGAAATATTCGGCGATTTTTTCTTTCAATATCAGACCGATATCCCGGCGCAGAATATTGCCGGACGCATCCTTTCCTGGAGCGCTGTTTTCCCCGATCAAATGGCTGCCCACACCCTCGGCGACAACGACGACTGCGTGGTGCCTGTTATCCAGCCTTTTTTCCAGCTCGCTTAAGAAACCATCCCGACCTTCAAGGACGAGAGGGACCTCCGGAATGAAGCAGAAATTCACGTCGCTGTTGGCCAGTGTGGCATAAGCGGCAATGAAGCCGGAATCGCGGCCCATCAGCTTGACCAATCCTACGCCGTTCCAGGCGCCTCTGGCCTCTTCGTGTGCTCCGCAAATCGCCGCTCGCGCAGCTTCGACGGCGGTCGAAAAGCCAAAAGACTGCTCTATGCCGGAGATATCGTTATCGATCGTTTTGGGAACCCCGACTACCGAAATCTTCAGGCTCCTCTTTTTTATCGCTTCGGCCAGACCCAGCAATCCTCGGAGCGTACCGTCACCACCGATAGT
This sequence comes from uncultured Pirellulales bacterium, assembly GCA_964530105.1. Classification (GTDB taxonomy): domain Bacteria; phylum Planctomycetota; class Phycisphaerae; order Sedimentisphaerales; family Anaerobacaceae; genus JAFGPJ01. The sequence continues at coordinate 3,005 of CAZHBL010000098.1, forward strand.
GAATAACACGCCGGTCCCCATCCGCTCCAGAGTATCCACCATTTCATCCATGTCCTGCGGGCCGCGGGACAACGATAGAATGTCACCACCTTTGAGATGAATATCGTCTACGCGTTCCGGCGTTAACAACATGGGCGGCAGCGGCGGTTTCGAGGTCAGGCCGGCGTATCCGTATCGGAAACCGTAAACGTTTTTTACGCCATATTGCCAGATGAGACTCAGTGTGATGGTCCGCACGACGTCGTTAAGGCCTGGACACAATCCGCCGCAGGTCACAATGCCGCAGCTTAGTCCGGCAGGATCAAAGAAAATCTTCCGGCGGGGACCGGCCCTTTCAAACACCGGAATCTCTTTTCCCAAATTCTGAGAGCCCTTCAGATCATGCGAATGCGAATAAACGAGAATTCTCTCATCGTCATCGACAAAATGTCGGTTGCTTTGAATCAGAGGAGAATCGATCGTCGGCCGGCCGATTCTCTCGATGGCCAAATCAGGCAATTCATCCGGTCTTAAGCATGAAGCATCCATAAAATATCCTCGATTATTTTCGAATTATCCTTTATAGCCTGCCGCTTTGTCAAAGAGTTTCTGCAAGTGTGCCGGGACAAGTCGTATAAAAAAGAAATATCTGGATTGGTCATTTTATTCGGACTATAATCATATTATATATCAATAACAGACTCCAGAAGCGAAGCATAAAGCTTAAATTAGCTACTTATGGGGCCAGGTATGTAAACGAATAAGATAATCTCGTCGAAGTAATTCGCGGGAGGTTTTATGAATATTATGCTACAAATATCTCCGGTTTGGTTTTGCGTGCTTGTATTAGCTCCTCGAGCATTGCCTTCGGCAGACCCAACCGCACTTCTCAAGGAGGTTCAGCCCGCCATAGCAACGGTCGTTACCTATGATGGTGACAAAAATATCTTGAATAAAGAGACCGGATTTTTTATCAATCAGCAGGGCCATCTGGTCACAAATTACGATATCTTAAAAGAAGCATATAGCGCCAAGGTTATAACTTACGATAGTAACGAGTATTCAATAAAGCTGGTACTTGCGGAAAGTTCGGACAGTGGGCTCGTGAAAGTATCGGTTGATATTCCTCAGGATGCCGTCAAATTCTTAAAGCTTGCAGGAACAGTGCCGAAAGTAACCGATCAAGTAATCGCAGTCGACACTTCGGAAAAGAGCGAACAAGCCCTCAGCAATGGCATTGTTATCGCCGTTCGAAATATACCCTCAACTGGAAAGATATGCCAAATATCCGCACCGGTTTCGACAGGCTCAATCGGCTGCCCCGTGCTCAACGTCAGAGCGGAAGTAATCGGAGCCGCCGTCATTCGGACGATAGAAGGGCAGACCAAAAACTTTGCTGTTCCCGTAGAACCGTTTCTGTCAACTAACCCGGCAGCAACCGGTAAAACTTTGAGCCAGTGGGCTTCCGAAGTTTCCAAACAACAAACAACTGCAGGTTGGAGCCTTTATCAGGATGGTATTGCATTAGTCTGGGCCGGCAAGAACAAAATGGCGCTCGATTGCTTCAAGAAAGCCGTCGAAGCCAACGACAAGTTTGCCCGGGCATGGTTTTATGCCGGCTACTGTCATGCCGAACTCGGAAATTATCTTAAGGCATTGGATGCCTATGAACGTGCTATCGGTATCAAGGGCGATGATGCACAGACTTATTATTATCTTGGTGATGCCCGTAACCATCTCGGACGTCATCTGGAGGCCATCGAAGCCTGCAAAAAGGCTGTAAGTATCGATCCAAAGCTGGCGGAAGCTTATTCCATCATGGGACTATCCTATGCCAGACTTGGCCGTAACAAGGAAGCTATTGAAGCCCTCAAACAGGCCATCCAAGCCAAGCCTGATTCCGCGGAAGCTTACTATGATTTGGGTGTGCTCTATGGCCAGCTTAGCCGGCCCGAAGAAGCTACGGAAGCTTTTATACAGGCTATCCGGATCGATCCGGACTATTGTGAAGCTCATTACAATCTGGGCGTCGCTTACAGTGAGCTTGCCCGCCATGAAGATGCGGTAGAGGCTTTTAAACAAGCTCTGCGAATCAATCCCGACCTGATGGAGGCCCACTACGGATTGCGAACGGAATATTCCGCGCTGGGTCGATATGACGAGGTAATCGAGGCCTGCAAGCAGGCCATCCGTATAAAGCCCGATGATCCCACGGCATACTATGACCTGGGCATCGCTTGTGATAATCTCGGCCGACATGAGGAGGCGGTGGAGGCTTACGAACAGGCAATCAGTCTCAAGCCCGATTATCTTGAGGCTTACTACAACGTTGGATTGACTTATGGCGAGCTTGGCCGCAACGAAGATGCAATCGAAGCCTTCAAGGAAGCTATCCTTATCGATCCCGAATACCCAAATGCCTACTCCGGCTTGGGACTCACCTATAGTGAGCTTGGCCGCTACAAGGAGGCAATCGAGGTCTGTGAGCTGGCGCTGCAAATACAGCCCGACCATGCGATGGCCTACCTGGGTTTGGGAATCGCCTACGAGGGACTCGGCCGTCACGAAGATGCTATCGAAGCCTTCAAAGAAGCTGTCCGAGTAAAACCTGATTTCGCCGAAGCATATCTGAATCTGGGAATGACTTATGGGCAGCTCGGCCAATACCAGGAGTCAATCGAGGCCTGCAGGCTGGCGATTCAAATGCAACCCGATTATGCGATGGCTTACTTCGGATTGGGTATGGCCTGCAACGAACTTGCTCTTCACGATGAGGCGATAGAAGCCTTCAAAAAGGTCGCCGGCTTTAAACCGGATTTTCCCGATGTTTATATCAACATGGGACTAACCTATGGAGCGCTGCACCGCTACCCCGAAGCGATTGAAGCCTTCAAGAAGGCGGTTTCTCTAAAACCCGATGATGCAAACGCCCACTTCGGATTAGGATTATCCTATCTGTCAACAGGAAACAGAGGTTCGGCCCTTGACGAATACAAGATATTAAAGACCCTGAACGAGGACATGGCCGATGAGCTTTTCGACCGTATTTACAAATAAATATATCAGTCAAACACGCGATGTTTCGTTCCTGACCGGCCCATGCAGAACCGCAACAGAACAACGAACCACGAGCAACAGACCGCTACGTATATAAATCTGTAAAAACTCCTTACGATAAGAGTCGAGAGGACCACTGCCGCATGTCTGAGCGGTCCCCCGGCTTTGCCTGTAGCGTTTTTCCACGTCCGCGAAAAAACGCCGCCGTGTCACTTTTCATCGATGCCTTTCATCGTGGTGTCCAATTGCTGTCGCAGTTCGTCAAGCCTTTGCTTTGAACGCTCTATTTCAGCCTTTGTTGCGGGAAGCGTAGCATTCGGATCGTCTATGACGTGGGGGGTGATGAAGACCAGCATTTCGTTGTTCGCTGCGGTCGTTTCATTGTGGCTGAACAAAGCCCCGAGCAAAGGTATGTCACCGAGCAGAGGAACCTTTCGGTTGGTCACGCTGTCTTGCTGGAAGAGGATACCGCCGAGCATAAGCGTCTGGCCGTCACTGACAATCATGTTGGTCTTTGTCTCCATTTCGGTCCGCACCGGCTGGGTATTCTGTTCCTCGGTTGTAAGCTGTGAAATGATGATGTTGATGATCATGTCCACGTCGTTTTTGGGCGTAATGCTCGGCCGGACGGCCAGCGTCATGCCTACCCTTTGAAATTCGAAATTCTGTACGTTCCCGGCCGTCGCCGAAGTACTCGCGCTCGTGAAGAACGCGACTTTGTCGCCCTTGAAGAAGCTCGCCTCTTCGTTGTCCTTGGTCCATAAGGTCTGTTGGTTGAGAACCTTTGCATTGACCTTCTTGGCGAGGAAATCGATCAGCACGCTCACATCTGCCGTGAAGTCATTCGTGATAACAGTTCCCTGGTTGCCGCCTGCGCCCCATATGGCTGACCCGTGTTGGTCGAGCTGTCGCAGTACGTTCCCAGCCATTATTGAGTTCTCATCCAGAGTGCCGAACGCCGCAGGGTTCGAGGCAAGCTGCACGCCCAAGGATGTGAGATTCTTATGGTCAACTTCGACAATGATCGCCTTGACCATAACCTGTTTACCGGGTATGTCGAGCGTATCAATCAGTCGTGTGATCTCAGGGACGTACTCCGGAGGGGAAAGCATAAGAATCGATTTCGTGCGAGGATCTGGAACGAAGCGTATCCGGCCGATGACGTTGCTGATTGGCATTTCCGTATTGACGGTCTGGCGAGCCCCGGCCCCGGACCACCATGGTGTATATTGACTGGTGGTGGTACTGCTGCTGCCGCTACTGCTGCTAGTGGTGCTGGTGTCTTCCATCGAGTACTGGCTCAGACCAGTGGCACTGCGCCGCAGACTTGCCGATGTACCCGCTTCGGCAAACATGGCATTGAGGATTTCACTGAGCACTTCGGGATCCGCATACTTTAGTGTTACAACTGTCGGTATCTCGGCCATCTCCTCTTTGTCAAGCTCTTTCACCAAATTCTCAATCACATCGTACGCTTCGGCAATCTTGCTTATCACGATGATCTTCTTGGTACCGGGCACTTCTTCAAAAGTCAGTTGTCCGTAAAGCGCCCCGACAATCTTCTCCTGGTCCACCATCTGACTGCTAAACATACCACGAAATATATTCAGACCACGGCTACTGCTGCCGCCGCCGCCGCCCGTACTGAATAGTGTGTTCAGTAAATCGGCCATCTGGACGGGATCACAGTTATGCAGTTCGATGATTCTCGGCTTAAGCGATTCGACATCCAGCGGAATGTCCCATTCGGCGATTCGTTTTCTTATTTCCTCCAAATTCTCCGGCGAGGCTATCACTGTAATTTCCTTCAGCGTAGTATATGCGACGACCTTCACCATATCGGAAGACTGCGACGAACTTCCCCGTCCCCGGGAATAAGAATTATATCCGCCGTAAAAGCCCATTCTGCTGCTACTGCTGCCGTTCATTCCTTCCTGATACAGCTCGTCCAGCTTTTGCTTAACCATGTCCGGGTCGGCATGTATGAGCTTGATATGGGCCGTCTCAAACTGGCCCGGAGGAACGTCCACTTCGGCAATCATCTTCTTGACGATCTCTCGCAAATCCCTACGACCGAAAACGATTACCTGCTTTGTCTGAGGCAGCGGCTGAACGAGAATGCTCGGCAGAAATTCCGTACCCGGTAAATCCCGGAATCCGTCCCCAACGCTTTGTTCAACCTCTCTGGGATCGGCATATCTTAGCTGGACGACCTCGTACTCCGATCCGACCGGTTCTTCCGTGTCAAGCTTGGTGACCCACTCTTTGATTTGCTTCAAATCTTCCGCCGATGCCTTCGCAATGATCCATTTACGCCTCGGCTCAGGGATAAGAATTACCAGTCCGCGCGTCGTGCCGACCACAACGGACGTAACCTCTCCATTCTTCGTATCCGTTTTCTGAGGGGTGGTGCTCGAAGTCCTTTGGCGTGATGAATTCGATCTTTGGGGTGAGCCGCGGTTGATACGGCTTCTCATCATGTTGTTTTGTAAGGTGCTTCTGCCTTCCATCTCACCCAAAAGGATGTTTAACATCTGAACAATTTCCGAAGGATCTCCGAAGCGGACTTCAATAATGTCCGTGACGGCCTGCTCGGAACCTGGCACGTCAAATTGCTTGATAATCTGCTCGAGACGCATCAGGTTCGCTACCGAATCAATCACCATCAGAGTACCGCTGGCTTCGTCAACACTAACGTAGCCATTCTCGCCGACCAATGGCTGAATAATCGTACCCATCTCGGAGGGACTGTAGCTTGTCAACTCAAAAAATTTCTGAACAATTTGCTCTTTGTTGTCGATCATAGCAAGCGGCTCGTTGGCAGGTATTGTAGGAACCCTGCCAAGCTTTGCATCCGCAATCGGCTTGAGAAAAATTGTCCCGTCGCCTTCTTCCACAATGAAACCTTTAAGGCGCAGCGCGCTGTATATAACACGAAGGGCGTCACTCCTCGGAAGTTTATCTGGCGCATATATGGTTACTTTCTGCTTCAGCGCCTCATCTGTCGGGATGATTACCTTGCCGGTCCATTCCGCAAGCTTCTCAATGATGCTTTTCATCTCGACACTCTTGAGGTTCACGAATTCCATCGGCCCATTCGGTTCGGCAGGCTTGTTCGGCTCGGAAGCGGCAAATACTGTTACAGGTTCGTTAGCGGCGGCCGGCCTGTTGGGTTCCTCGGCGTTGAAGCTCACCATCGGCTCGTTTACCTCGCTCGGTACGTTGGTATCAGCAACCACCTCGGTTTTGTCTTCAGCCGGCTTTTCGGTTTGCTCGGGCACGGGCGGGTAAAAACCAACCCTCCAGATAATAAGAATCGCTGCAAGACCGACTACAATCGATATTATTGATTTTGACCGTTCCATTGTATTGTCCTCGATAAAAACTAATTATTTTCTGACTGTCCGGCGTCAGGTCCGGTTGCAGGGCGCCTCCTGCCACCTTGTCCGTCACCAAAGCCCCTGCCTCCGCCGAGTCCTCTGGGGGTAACGCCATATTTTTCACTTATCTGATTTCTCGCTTGCTCTTTTTCTTCATCCGACATTTGATCCCATCGGGCCCTGAGCGCATCAACTTCCTCTCTCATTTTTGCCCTGTCTTCTTCGGAGAGCTGAGGACCCGCGTCCCGTCGTCTGCCGCTGAATCTTTCTCGCATCTGGGCTCTGAATTTCTCTCTTTCCTCATCGGACATATTCTCAAAACGCTCTCTCATGCCGGATCTTTGCTCTACCAATGCGGCTCTCGCTTCAGGAGAAAGGTCACTGTTTCTGTCCGTACCTCCTGTTCCGGGCATTTGTCCTACCTGCGCCCGTCTACTTTCAAGCTCGCTTGGAGATTTCTCCTGGACTGCGGCTGTCTTTGTTTCATTTTTGGCTCCGTTGAACCGGATCTCTTTAACACAAATACCGATCGCAAAAGAAGCAGCAAGCACTCCGATACAGACTAACACAAATACTATTGTTTTTCCTGATTGTCTCATGTTCCTCACCTCATTTGAATAATTATGTCACCTTCTACATACCGCCTGAACCACGTCCACCCCGCCCCCCTCTGCCACCGCCCGGTCCACCTCTGCCTCCGCCCGGTCCCCCTCTGCCTCCGGCGAATCTTTGACGCATCTGGTCTCTAAAGGCTTGTCTTTCCTCTTCGGACATATTTTGAAATCTCTGTCTCATTGCCATAAATCCCCCTCCAGGCCCCCCCTGGTCTCCAAATTCCGGCCTTCCCCCCTCAGATTGAATCGTGACTGTCACAGCACCACCTCCTCCTTTTTCATCTTTACCAGCTCCTTCACCACCTTCATTCGCCGTTGCACCTCTACCTCTCTGCCCGCTCTGGGCTTCGGCAATCACCGCCTGGATCGGCAGAAAAGTTTTCTCCCTGCCGTCCCACGCGATTGTGACCGACGTAGGGCCAATCGCAACGATCTTCGCGTCGGCTATGTTGTCACCAATGTTGTACCACTTGTCTTTTATCAGTACCTGGTCACCGAAAATACCCGACACTTCCTTAACAGGATGTTGTTTCGCCTGAGGCGGCGCAAACAGATTATTCTTCTTCAATTCATCTGTAATCGCAGCGGAGCTGGCTAAATGCTTTTCTAAATTGTTCGGATCGGTCAAGTTCTGTCTGATGGCTCGTTTAACCACGCTTTCGGCCCTTGCAGAGGCCGTAACAAAGCTCGTCACCTTCACGAGAATCAGAATGCCGCAAAGCACCGAAACTCCAAGGAGTACTGTCGGAACCAGTTCTTTTTTATTTTTCAAATGTTCTTTTAAATTATCAAGTTTCATGATTTATCTCTCCTATTTGGCAAACGTCGATACCGTTAAATTCAGCTCCACTTCTCCCTGCTTCTTTGGGTCACATTTGATTTTTAATTCTTCGATCCCAACGAGGTACGGATTCTCATTGAGCCGCGCGAGGAAATCAAGCACCTGCACGAACTGGCATGTAGCGTCACATTTTACAAGTAACAGCTTATACCCGGACTGCGGTGATTTCCTGCCGGCCTGAACCTGCAGGGGCTTATTCCTGATCCCGGCCCTCTTCAATTGCTCGCTCAGCTTGTCTCGAAACAGAAACTTCTGCTCTTCTTCGACCTGCGGCATCTCAAACACGGGCACAATGGACAAAAGACCCGCCTGTCTGGCTTTGTCTACATCGATAGCCTCCAGTTTAGCTCTGAGCACAGAGCCGTTTGCCCTGGCTTTCGTCCAGCGTTCGTGTCCCGCCGAGCCAAACACGAACAGAATGATGACCGCTGCTCCTATAACACCAAACTTCAGCGCCCGGATATCTTTTTTACTCAATTTCTCAATCATGGCTTTCCCAACTTTTAACTCTTCGATTTTGTTGCTTTCGTGCTGAAATGCTTATATTGAAAAGTCATAGTGAATGTAATATTCTTGCTTTTCGCTTTTGTATTCGCAGTGTAATTCACCTTTTCTATACCTTTGGTGTTTTGTAATTTTTTCTCATATCTGCTCAACTGGTCATTGCTCGAGGCTTGCCCGCTTATACTCACCGTTTGGCCCTTCTTGAAGAACAAACTGGTCAGCGTTATTCCCCGTTCACCGCTTTCGTTCACCACTTTGAGCAGATCCAGTAAATCCGGTCTTTCTCGCGCCACCGTTTTGATCAATTGCTGTCTCTTTACAAGCAAGTCCATATCAACATCTGAAACGGACGCCTCCAGACGCTTCTCGATAGAATTCGGCCCGGCTATATCAACTGCATAAGAGACGATAGCCAGCAAGACCAGCATAACAGATGCAATTGCAAACGTCACCTTAGGTGAATACAGCCAATGTTTTTTAACGACTTTCTGCACCGGATTATACAAACGTTCAAAAAGATTAAGCTCATCGGTGTCCTCATCAATCGCCATCAGAGCAAGACCTATCGGCGTACGATATTGATAGATATCCTCATCGGAAAGCTCGCTTTTTGCCATTAATCCCTTAAGATTCAGTGCAGCCACTCGCGCATTCAATCCTGCCAGCCTTAGAGATGAAACTATGCTTACAAATGAAGCATTGCCGTCGGACAGTACAAAAACCGGCAATTCCATCTGATTGGAACAACCGAACAAATCGAGCACACTTCTCATATCCTGGGCGAATCTTTCAGTGGTTTCCGTTTGTTCATCTGTGATATCCGTTGAAAAATCCTCTATTCCAATATCCAGGACTACGGCATTGCTTAGTCGTCCCTCTTCAACCAGGCAAACCTGTGTATTATGTGACCCGGTGCTCAAAACTACGGCATTTTCTTTATTTCCGGAGAAGAACACCTCCCATATTTTCACCATCCCCTCACAGTTCAATAGTATTTTTGCAGGCTTAAAACACCGCACATTGGCTACGAATTTCCGCAACTGCTCCTTTCTTGCCACGGCTATGGTAACGCCCATCTGCCCATCTCGCAGTTGGTCGGCCCGCCAGGTAAGCTCGATTTGTTCCGGAGGCAGCGGTAGACGCGTCTCAGCCTGCAACTGGATAATCGATTCAACTTCTTTGTCTTCCACGGCAGGCACAGTAGTACGGTGAAAAATCGTTCCCGCCGTGTTAAAGCCGGC
>CAZHBL010000099.1:0-1912 GCA_964530105.1 uncultured Pirellulales bacterium
GTGTCCGACTCGGGCTGCTCGTCGAAGCGTGCGTCTTGCCAGTTCTTGGATACGTAGTACGCCTCTCGCTTGGTCATAATTTCGTCGTCTTCGACCAGGGTTTTTGCCTGGGACATCATCCGCAACGTCTGGGCAAACGTCTTGACCGTGCTGACTGTGAGTGTCCGGACCTTCTTTTTGCCTTTGAGCTGGAGAAAGCCCTGCTTTGGGTGGTACTTCACATTGCTCAAAGTACGCAAAGGGAACGATAGTGTTGGTTTGGACCTTCGCTGAATTTTTGTGCGAACTGAGGTAGCCGTGTCCTTAATTTGCGTGGCAATCTTGCTCATGAGTGGCTCCTTTCGAGGAGGTCTGTTAATTGCTTTACTATGGTTGTCTCCTGTCGCTCGGACAGCTCCAGCATCTCCCGCAACGCGATGGCGATATGTGGAATGTACTGCTGAATATAGTCTTTCTTCCTTTGGGATTCGGCTGCCTTACGTCGCCGACGGACGAATACCGCCAATCGCCGCCCGCATTCCTGCAGAGCAAGCCGGACCTCTTTGATGATCTCGGGATAGTGAGCCACGGCCTCTTTGCTCTCTGACGTAAAGGGAACCCATACTGAGGCCATGTGAACAATGATAACGAGCGGTCCGGACGGCAGCGCACCGGCAGACTGCGACAGCGCGTAATTGCGCCAGGCCGTGTTGAGTACCGAGCGAGTCATCGCACAGGCCGACTGCTGGTAAAGCAGGGGGACACGATTGGCGTAACGCAGCACCCGGGCGAGCCCTTCAGCCGGCAGGGAACCGCCGTACGCGAGCCCTGCTTCTATCTGGAAGGGGTTGCCCCGGTACACTGAGGGCGGTCGGGTGACCGACGTGTAGAAATCGGCCTCGATCTGCTTCTTCAAGCCGGCCAGAATCAATTCCTCACCGATCGGACTGAGACAATCCGTACGCGGATTCATAATCTTGGTCTGATTTATTGCTTTGAACAGGTTGTCGGCTTCCTGCCGGGCGATACGCGTCGGCCGGGACCGCTCGGATACCTTCGCCTTCTCGCATATCGTCCTGGCTACCTGATTACTGACCCGGGAAAACTCGGAATGGAGGAACGACTGAAGCGTACGCGCCTTGGTGTCGTGGAGCATCTTTATGAGCACACCGAGTTCCACGCCGTAAGGATGCGGCTTGATCTCTTTGGTCTCAACGGGCAACTCTTGAGACGCCCTGTTGTACGTCTTTGTCTCGCCGTCCGGCGTGACAAAATGAAGCAAAACGTGAGGATTGGCGATAGCGGTCTGTTCGAGATATTCCTCCACCGACTGGCGGCCCTTCTGAAACTTGGCCTCTAACTCTATCTCGACTTTAGTGCCCCTTTGGACCGGCCAGTCCACGTTTTCATCCACAATAATACGAGGCTCGTTCCTCTTGGTATCGATCTCAAGTTCGTAGTGATGTGCCGGTTTATTGCGCGAGGTTTTCGATATGATAGATATGGGCTTGCCCGTGGTGAGTTGTCCGTACATCCCGGCCGCGGATATTCCTATACCCTGCTGGCCCCGAGACATCTTGAGCCGGTGAAACTTCGATCCGTAAAGAAGCTTGGCGAAAATCCTGGGGATCTGCTTTTTGAGGATGCCCGGCCCGTTGTCTTCGATAGTTACTATGAACCGGTCTTCCTCCTTGCCGGGCGTGATGACTACCTTCACCTCCGGCAGGATCCCCGCTTCTTCGCATGCGTCCAGGGAGTTGTCGACTCCCTCCTTGATGGTTGTCAGCAGTGCCTTGCGAGGATTGTCGAAGCCGAGAAGGTGGCGGTTCTTTGTGAAGAACTCCGCGACTGATATCTCACGTTGCCGACTTGCCATGTCTTCGGCGGTGGAATGACGGGGAACATCTTTCTTCGCTGGAGTTTCTTCGGCCGG
>CAZHBL010000099.1:2012-12521 GCA_964530105.1 uncultured Pirellulales bacterium
TTTACGCTCTTCTTCCTTGCTTTTCCCATAGGCTCAGCTCCTTCGTCATATGTTGGGATCGGGCCAGACGGCATCAGCCATATCTCATGCTATGGACATGTGCAAACCGGCCCACTTTTGCAACATCTGAAGATAACAAAGAGGAGCCTTTACGTCAAGCTTGCATTACCAAAGTAATCGCCGGGATTCGTCCTCTGGAGCTGTTAACGTATTCTATTTATTCTGAGCGAGTTTTCGATTTCCTTTAAGACTGGCCATATGATCCGAATGATCTACAATACCTGCAGACATATATTTCCAGACTGAAGGCAGTAACTACCTCACACCAAAACGGCTTCGTCAGTTGCTCGTTAAAAGGCGGCATGGCCTATGAAAAGTCTCTGTTTCTGGATTCGATGCAGGAAATCCTCGGGCCGATCGGCAATCCCCGCTACATAATGGTTCGAAAAACGCCCCTTGGTAGATTGATCAGAAAAGACTATCACGTGGTACCCCAGGTTCTTGGAAGAAACAAGGAGCTTGCCGAGCACTTCAGGAAGATGTGGGCCAAATACGTCGGAACCACAGAGCTTGTCTATACGAGAAATGTCGAAGGCCGCAAAGTCCTGCTCAAGGCCAGAGGCCATGCGTTATCGACAAGCTTTCAAAAGCGTGCCGGGCGCATAAGGACCTGGAAATAAACGGATGCTCATCACCTGCCTTGACAACAAATAAAGAAGACCGGCACATCCTGCTGTTAGTGTTCATGGTCAACAATGGTAGCGATGGATATGAAGCCCCTCAAGTATGTCACGCTCTTAGGAATTTTAATTACCTGTCTCTATGAGCTTTTTGAAATGGGGGTGGTTGTGCAAGGGGTTCCAGGCCGGGTCGAGTCGAAGTAAAGGGATCGATAGTTCTCCTGGTATCGAAAGCAGATATTCAAGCTGTTCTATGGCCGCATCAGATTCGCCAACCATCACGTAGATCTTTGCTAAAGCTTCGACCTTGAATAGGCCTCGCCAGGCTTCCTTGGCTACAGGCAGCAATTTCACTGCCAGCTTCCCCTCACGAATTGCATCTTCCTTACGCCCCAGGCCTGCATAGGCTATGCCGAGCGCACTGTGGAACCTCGCATCCTCGTAACGTTCCTGTATCTTGGCCTCGAGAATGCTTCGAGCATCCTCGTAATATTTCTTCGCAAGCTCATTTTCGTCCATGTAACCGTAGATTTCTGCGTATCGTAGAGAATTGGGGATAAAGTTAAACTGATCATCAATATCTTCTGATACTAAGGAGAGTTTGTCCAAAGCCTCTTGATAGTTCCTGTCGAACACATCGAGCATGATCAGCGAATTAACAATATAGCCGTTTTCTTCTGACTTGTTGTTCTGCGGTGCCTCAGCCAGTACTGCTCGAGCCTTTTCAGTACTTCCTTCCGCTTGCACATATATTCTGGCTTTATGGCCATAGGCTAAGGGCAAATCGGGAGCCATCGAGATAGCCCGATCATAGTAACGTTCTGCTTGCTGGTACTTGCGCAGGAGCATCAAAGTTCTACCGACCTGTCCCGCTAAAATTGAGGTCCGTGGATTAAGCTCGTCAGCCTTCATGATACTGGTTAATGCCTGCTCGAATTTCCCCTGTCGCCTTTGAATATAAGAGATGCCTTCCCAGAGCATGCTGTCATTGGGTCGACTTTTCTGTGTAATGGCGAACTGTTCTAAGGCGCGGTCATACTCTAAGTGGCCCCAATAGTAGTAAAAGCCCAAAGCCCGATGTGCTTCAGGCAGGCCAGGATTAATCTCTAACGCTTTGTACACCGCTGCCTCTGCCATGGTAAGGCGTTTTTCGCTACGGTCATAATAATACCAATATATCTGGGCGTGGACTTCTGATATCGCAGCGTACGCTAAGGCAAACCTGGGATCCAGTTCGACCGCCTTCTCATACATTTGCAAGGCTGATTTCATGTCAGTTTCGCGATAACTCCTGTGGAAATATAAGTTGCCGCGCAGGAAATAGTCATACGCTTCTGTGTTCTCCGTTGGTTTCGACTTAATTGCCTGCCGTTCCGGCTCAAGCAGGGTAATGTCCAAAGCCTGTGCCACCTGTTCGGCCATATCAGATTGGACCTGGAAGATGTCAGCCAGAACCGCGTCATAACGCTCAGACCAGAGGTGAGTATCGTCAGATACCCTGATTAGCTGGGGCGTGACACGCACTCGACTTGGTCCTTCCGGTGGCCGTTCCCAGCGGACAGTGCCTTCCAGCACATATTCAACACCCAACTCCTCTCCAATTTCCCGAATGGCCTTGTTGCTGTCCTTATACTGAATAGCACTTGTACGGGAGATGACACCGAGTGTATGAATTGTCGAGAGTCGTGACATGATTTCTTCGCTTATCCCGTCTGCGAAATACTCATCCTCGACAGATCCCAGATTCTCAAACGGCAGGACTACCAGTCGTATCACCTTTGAAGAAGGTTGAGCTTGCTGCCGGGGAATAAAACGCACAGCAATAGCGGATAGGACAATGATGATAACCACACCAAAAATCATCGCCACTTTTCGTGACTTTGTGGGGACAGCCAGCGCCGATGCACTCTCAGTAAGGAGTCCCAGGGACAGGGTTTCTCTGATTTCGAGGGCCGCATTTTTGATGTCCCCAAGCCGCTGGTGTGGATTTTTCTCCAGGCAGCGGCGTAGTAAAATGCGTATGTTCATCGGAGTGCTTTGAGGCAGAACATCCCAATCCGGTTTACGTTCGATAATGCGCGCCAGTGTGTCTGTAGCAGTCTCGCCCTCAAATGGAAGCCGGCCGGTCAGCATTTCGTACATAATGCAGCCAAATGACCAGATGTCCGTGCGATGGTCGGTTTCTTTACCGCGTGCCTGTTCCGGGCTCATGTAGGCCGGCGTGCCGATTACACGCCCGGGTTGAGTGACAGTATTTTCAACGTTTTTGTTCTCGCTTACGGAGGCCTTGGCCAGGCCAAAGTCCAGCACCTTAACTCTGCCATCAGGTGTAATTTTGATATTACCGGGCTTGAGGTCCCGATGGATAACACCTTTGTTATGGGCTGCTGAGACCGCCTCGGCGACCTGCTGGGCGATCGAAAGGGCCTCCTCGAGTTTCAACGGCTTGTTAGCAATCCGCTCGGCAAGTGTCTGGCCCGGGATATATTCAAGAATCAAATAACCGCCGCCCTCATCCTGTTCAATGATTTCGTGTATCACGGCGATATTCGGGTGATTCAACGAGGCCAGGAGTTTGGCCTCACGTTTGAAACGCGACTGGGCAGTTGAGCTTGCCTGCAATTCAGCCGGTATGCTCTTGACGGCAACAGAACGGTCGAGCCTGGTATCATGAGCCAGATAGACCACACCCATGCCCCCTCTGCCGATCATCTCGACGATTTCGAAGCTACCCACTTTCTGCCCAACAAGATCATCTCCAGTTGTTGTATCCACAAACTCGTTCTCTTCGGACCGCATAACGCTGTCAAACAACGCATCGATTTTCCGGAAGCTCTGTACCTTCTGTCTGATTTGATTTTCAAACTCAGGGTACTTGTTCACAAATGCGTCTATGTCAGGCTTTTCTCCTCGCATACGCGCTTCGATAAATTGCCGCAAAGCTTCTTCAAAATCATTCTCTCGATTATTACTGTTTGAGTCCGCCATTAGATTCTCTCAAAAGTGTTAATTAATGAGATCATCGCGCGAGAGACCAGCATTCCCACGGCATCAGTACTTTTGCCTAACCTGTCACCTATTTCTTTATATGAAAGCCCTTCGATTTTCTTTAGGATAATTGCCTCTCGATATTCAGGTTTCAACTCATCTATTGCCTTATCAAGCCGGGACAACTCTTCCCTCTTAGAGATTACTACGCTCGGTGTTGTAGTGGCCACAGGTACAGGTGCTCCTACAAGACTGCCTTGAGTGGTCGAGACGCGATTACGAAGCGATACTTCCTTACGAATATTGCGCTTGTCGGCGTGTAGCTTCTTTACATTGTCGCGAATCCTGTTTTCTGCTATCTTGGACAACCACCGCAGGAAATCTCCCTCGTTCCGATAGGTAAAGTCTCCCAAATTCTTCAGAGCTAAGACAAAAGCATCCTGGACCAAATCCATCGAATCCAGCTTGGAGCGTATCTCCCCACCCATACGAAACCGCACTATCCAATGCACACGCTCTCCGTAGACTTTGCACAATTTTTCCAAAGCAGCTCTATCACCCTCCTTAGCCAGAGTAACCAGAAGCTGGGTGGTTTTGTAGCTAATATTTTCGCTCAACTTTCGCTAACCTCCAAAAATCAAAGGCCATTAAAAAATTATATCAATTTTTCTAAAAAAAATCAAATATGCCGTTAGATTGCCTCTTTTTTTTCTCTTGTATAAGAATGGACTGAATGAATCCGTGAAAGGATCTTTCAGTTGTGAAGCAGAATCAAGATTCAATTTGTTTAGCCTTAAGGGCAGAAAGAAAGGTGTAAAATGAAATGGTTAAATGGTTACAGAATGAGGTTAGTGCTAATTGGTTTTGTGGCCGCTGTGGTGTTTGGTGTCGGGAGCGTGAAGGCGGACTTCGTCTTCGGAGAGCCGGTGAGTCTGGGGTCGGTCATTAACAGTGCTTGGAGTGATTACGGTGCCTGCATATCGGCCGATGGCCTGGAGTTGTACTTTTGTTCCGAACGGGCGGGTGGGTTCGGCGCAGCGGACATCTGGGTCAGCACTCGCCAGAATGTGAATGAACCGTGGGATTCACCCGCTAACCTTGGGGCGGCGGTCAACGGTCCATATAACGAAAGCTACCCAAGCCTGTCCTCGGATGGCCTGACGTTGTACTTCAGCGACTACTATTCCGGCACGCCCCGGTCTGGCGGACTGGGTGCCGGGGACATCTGGATGACCACTCGCTCAATCCACGGTGCCCCCTGGGGTACGCCTGTGAACCTGGGGCCTCCGCTCAACAGCTCTACTCTTGATATGAGCCCGACGATCTCCGGAGATGACTTGACATTGATCTTCACCTCCAACAACCGCGCGGGGGGCCGCGGGAGTTGGGACCTATGGATGTCCACGCGGGCCGGTATGCAGGACCCGTGGGGTCCGCCCGTGAACCTCGGTCCAGCCGTCAACACTGGGAATTGGGAAGGGGAATGCGCTCTGTCGTGGGACGGTGGAGCCGTATTCTTTGGCTCCGGACGAGCCGGCATTGCCGGTGCCATAGACCTGTGGATGAGTATTCGCAAGACTCTTGCCGATCCATGGGACGTCGCTGTTAATCTCGGCCCTGTTATCAACAGCAGCAGTAATGATGGAACCGCGAGAGTTTCCCCGGACATGAGAACACTCTACTTCTGCTCGGACCGTCCTGGCGGTTTCGGAAGTTATGACCTGTATGAAACACCTATCATCCCGTTGGTTGACCTCAACGGCGACGGAATTGTCAACGTGAAAGATGTTGTGGTCATGACAGAGCACTGGGGCGAGAATTACCCATTATGTGATATCGGCCCGATGCCCTGGGGCGATGGCATCGTCGATGTCCAGGATTTAGTTGTCCTTACGGAGTACATAGAACCAGTAGACCGTACGCTCGTGGCTCACTGGGCATTTGACGAGATAGAGGGCATGTTCGCTGCTGATAGTGCCGGTGATAACGATGCCTTTATTGTCGGTGGCACTTCGTGGCAGCCCGGTAGCGGACAAGTAGATGGTGCGCTTCAGTTGAACGGTGTCGATGGTTGTGCCATCGCTGGTTCAGTACTGAATCCGACAGATGGTCCCTTCAGCATTTTTGCCTGGAGCAACGGTGGCGCGCCGGGACAGGTCGTTGTTTCGCAACAAGGTGCGGCCAACTGGCTCGCAGCGGATGCCGAGGGCAACTTGATGACAGAGCTTACAGGTCCCGGTCGCAATAGTAGTCCCTTACGATCACAGACGGTCATAACCGATGGTACCTGGCATAGGATAGGCTTTGTCTGGGACGGCTCGCACAGAAAGCTATATGTTGATAGTGTCTTGGTGGCTGAAGACACACAGCCAAGCTTGGAAAGTTCTCAAATGGGTCTATACATCGGTACAGGCAAGAATATGGAACCCGGAACCTTCTTCTCCGGCCTGATTGACGAGATCCGCTTTTACAACCGGGCCGTAAGCCCGTAGCAAATCGAGACTTTGGCACGGTAGGTCAACTAAGAAAGAAACAAAACAGCCAATATAATCCAAGGGCTGACAGCTTGAGATAGCTGTCAGCTTTTTTTAACGCCGTCCTTGAATCCGGCGACGATATAAAATTCTTATAAAATATTTGCTTTTTTGCAAAAAATGGATGTCCATCCATGCTCGATTTAGGCAAAATCAGCATTTATAGTGTCAAAACGGAGACATAAAGTCACCGTATAAATCGCGGTGTTTTAAGTTCCTGAAAAAGGTTACTTATCGCCGTTCTTTAGCTTCTGTTTGCGGCAGTTTTGCTCACCACCTCTCAGCCTCTTCAGGCTTGTACCAGGATTCGTAGAGGCTTACAAACTGATCCAACATATTAATAGTGTGGGGATGTTCCGGTCCGAACTGGTTCTCTCTTCGTTGAAACTCCTGAAAAGCAGTGGCTCCACGTCTCCACATCGAGTTTGCTTGACGTATTCTGAATAGTGAGTTCTTGGCATAATAATTGCGATATCCTGGCAATTATTGGTATGCTGAGCCACTTGGCCGACTGACCTGAAGGTATTTCCATAAGAATCACGATTTTCAAGATAAAGCTTGCATTTTTCAAATCCAAAGGATAATATTGGCAACTGAATTGGCAACTGGTTGGATGTTGTCCTTTGATTTTATAATTTATTAACAGTTTAGGAGCCAAGATCATGTCAAACATTACACGTCGTCAGTTTATCAAACGCACTGCTGCCGTTGGGGCCGCGTGCTCTATCGGTTTCCCGAGCCTCATCCGTGCCCAGGGACTCAACGAAAAACTCCATGTGGGGTTTATCGCCGCTGGTGGAAGGGCCGGTGCCCATACGGGCTATTGTCATGATGCGGGCCTTCAGTGCATCGCTTTTGCCGATCCCGACAAAAACCAATGGAATGGCGTGCTCGGCAAGAAAGGCTGGGAGAATGCAATCGGGTATCAGGATTGGCGGAAAGTCTTCGAAAAGCACGCTAAGGAAATCGATGTGGTTTTCGTAGCGACCCCGGACCACAGCCATTTCGCCCCGTCGATGACCGCCGTTTCTATGGGCATTCACTGCTACACGGAAAAGCCGCTGACTTGGTCGGTCCGCGAGGCGCAGTTGCTGGCAGCCGCCTACGCTAAAAATACCAAGGTCGTGACTCAGATGGGCAACCAGGGCCACGCCGGAAATGGATGGAGGACCGCTTACGAATACGTTAAGGCCGGCGCGGTCGGTGACATCACGGAATTTCACACCTGGACGAATCGTCCAATTTGGCCTCAGGGCGGAGACCGCCCGGAGGGGTCGGATCCGGTACCCGATGAACTCGATTGGGAAGCCTGGATCGGCCCGGCCCCGATGCGGCCTTTCAAGAAGGGAGTTTATCATCCCTTTGCATGGCGGGGCTTTGTCGATTTCGGCTCCGGGGCGCTGGGTGATATGGCCTGCCACACCACCGACGGCATCTACGCAATCATGAAACCAGGTTACGCGGCCACCGCCGAGCCGATCATCATGACCGGGCCCGTCAAGGACCAGTTCCCGTCCGGGATGGTTATCAAGAGCACCTACCGGGCCAAGGACGGGCGTCCCGGATTCACCACCTACTGGTACGAGGGTAAGGACAAGGACGGCAACCGCATTTTCCCGGAGGCCCCCGAAGAACTCGCATCACAGGAACGTCGAATGAAGTTACCAAGTACCGGAAACCTGGTGTACGGCACCAAGGGCAAGATGCTGGTTGAAGGGGATTATTGGGACAGGGTACGACTGCTCCCCCTGGAGAGGCACAAAGAGTTCGGCGATCCCCCCAAGCTGCTCGAGCGCTCTCCCGGACATCACGAGGAGTTCCTAATGGCCTGTCGGGGCGAGAAGCCTCGTGAGTTTAGCCAGTCCAACTATAGCTATTCCGGCCCGATGGCCGCGAACATTCAGCTCGGTAACCTCTGTGCCCGCGCGGGAAAGAAGCTCGAGCTGAACGAAGCCGGCAAGATCATCAGCGACCCAAAGATTAACGACCTGGCCTGGCGCGAGCCGCGTGACGGCTGGGGACCGATGGAGATGAAGGTCTAAGTACACTTTAAGTAAACTAACTTGAGACAGCAGGGACAGCGGGGCTTTTTCAAAAGCCCCACTGTCCCTAATAAAGCCCCTTTCGAGTTAGTGACATAGTTGTTTTCAAAGTAGATAGGAGTTCAACTCCGTAGGTCCTATTTGAAGATTGAGGGGTGGGATTAACGTCACTGATGGGCTACGTGAATGACACTTACTGGTTCGAATTCCATTGGTCTGACTCACCTATCCAAAGGTAAACAAACAACTATTTGCCGCTTCGAACCGTTTAGAAGCATGTTCGCCCCCCCCAATTCCCCTGGCGATGGAATGGACGCACGCTTGGCTTGAAAGAGGGATCCTCTGGCTCAGTGCGTTTGCGTGGGCGGCTTTAGGAATCCCTGATGTAGCAGCCAGGTGGCACACGCCTGCGTCCACGTAGAGCATGGGTGATCGCTCGGACGGACGCCGAAGTCATGGGCGGCCGTTGCATAGACGTGCAGCTCCGCCGGGACTCCGGCTTTCTTCAGCGCAAGGTACATCAACACGCTGTGCTCCGGCGGGCTGATGATATCGGCCCCGCCGTGTGCGAGGAAGATCGGGGGCGTCCCGGGCGGGATACGAAGGCCGGGAGCAATCTCGTCCTTGTCCTTCGCTTTCAGGTAGCCCGAATAGACTCCAATGGCAAAGTCAGGCCGGCAACTAATTTTGTCCACGTCATCGACGGGCTCGTAGGTTCGCTGCTCGAAGCTCGTCGCCGTCGCAATAGCCAGATGGCCGCCTGCCGAGAAACCTACCATTCCGATTTGCTGCGGATTGATGCCCCACTGGCCGGCTTTGCTCCGCACCAGGCTGACGGCCCGCTGCGCATCTTGGAGCGGGCGCCGGGCCGGCTCGCCCTTGACCTCGTCGGGCCGGCGAGGCACACGGTACTTGAGGATGATGCCGGTAGCGCCGATTGAGTTCAGCCAGGCGGCCACTTCCTCGCCTTCCAGTTGCCAGTAGAGGTCCCAGTAGCCGCCGCCGGGGCAGATCAGCACCGCGGTCCCGGTGTCCTTGTTCTTCGGCGGTCGATAGATCGTAATGGTCGGTTTGGTGACGTTGGTGATCAGCCTCGTGGATTCGGTGACCTCGACCTGCTTGTGGTCCAGCTTCGGCGACATGCGTACCATTTCCTCGCCGATATTACCGCTCTCCTCCGGAACTGTGCCCGGCCAAATCTCAACGACGGGTGGCGTCTCAACCCCAACCGCCGACCAGGCCACGCACAAACAGGTAACCAGATAGACCATTAATCCGAATCGCATGATTGAACAATTCTCCTTTCTTTGCATTGCTCGATCAACTCACTGTTCACCCTCGCCTCAGCGAGTCGATTAGAGCGGTTTATTCGATTTCTTCTGTGCCCTATACCTGAGCCGGTCCCGGGTATCGTACCGCAGTTTCCGAAGCCACTGATATGCCTTCCCACCTTTTGGCAGATAGATGTACTGAGTGCGGCCGCTCATGTGGCGAGGCATGTATTGGGCCTGATGAAAGGTCACCTTGAGTCTTTCAGAAGGATCCGATACAAGCTGGATAGACACGCTCTTGGCTGAACAGATACCCATAGAGCCCATGCCAGGGCATAGATTCACAAGCACGTACGGTTCCTTTCCAGACTCGCCGCCTGCCTCCAATACCAGGCAATCGCCCTCCATCCGAGCCGTTTGGGCACGGATGTCTATTCCTTGAGATTTCGATACCATACTATGGCCTTGACGATTGATTTCCTTCTGAATGCGAGCGAGTATGTCCTCATGACCGGCCATTGCCAGAGCAATGACCAGGACACAAAGGCAAAGTGCAGACAGGCCCAGAACGGCAATTATCCTCTTTCTGCGATTCACGCTCTCACCTCACCGTCCGCAACCAGGTCGCCGCGTTCTGATAACGGATCTTCTCTTTTTCCGGCTCGCCCGCGTCCAATACTTCCAGCTTAACTAATGCGGGATCGGGATAGTTGAAGGGCATTCCGGTCCCGAACATCACGCGCTCGGCGCCCAGGTTCGTAATTAGCTGCCCAAGCTCATTCGCCAGCACAGCGCTCAAGCGGGACAATCCGATGGCATAATTTGACGGCAGGCCGTTGTCCTTGAGACCGAGCGGGCACCTTGTATAGCCAATGCCGTTTAGCAGGATAAAGCGTGCTTTGGGGTGAGCTTTCACCAGCTCGACAATCTCCTCCAGCGGCACATCGGGTACGTTCAGCAGCCAGCTCCGCTCGCGGTTGTCCTCCACGCGGAT
>CAZHBL010000100.1:0-12479 GCA_964530105.1 uncultured Pirellulales bacterium
GGAATCCAGAATCGTTGGCATCCTGGATTCCGCATCAAGTGCGGAATGACAACCTACCTAATCGAAGTTGACAAACTACTACGGCTAAACTTGGATTGTATCAGAATCTGCAAGACTTAACAATAGCTGTTCGAAAATAAGCTTTTCATTGACGTTGGACTCGATCCATCGCAGCACGCGATAGCAATCGGAGATTTTTTCTGCCGCCGTCTCGGCGTCAAAATGGGCGGCCAGCTTTTCTATCTGCTCTTTTTGGTCTAAATTGACAGGTTCTTTCGTCCTTTTTACGTTTAGATTCATCGCATCGTGCAAAGCGGATATGATTATCCGAACAATAATCTTCATGGCCCTTCGATTGATATCGGTCTTACTGGTGGCCTTATCGAGGACTGTCCACTCGGCAGCGATTTTCTTGCTTTCTCCGAGAAGCTCCTGGGCCAGGTCCAGAACTTCGACGAGTTCATAGCTGACTAAAGAGTCTATCATCTCTTTTTTGGCTTTATAAAGATTTGCATCCGCCAACTCAAGTTCTGCCCACTGGCACGCTTCGCCCAGGCTGCCTTGCGCCAGGCGAGCGAAGTAACGGGCCGGCTCTTCTTCAAGGCCCTTATCTTTTAATTTTTCGATTGTCCTGCTTTCGTCTATCGGGCCGAACCGGATTGTCTGGCACCTCGATTTGGTCGTAGGCAGGAGTTTTTCCAGGCGAGTGCACAGCAGCACGATACAACAATATTCGGGCGGCTCTTCGAGGACCTTCAAAAGGCAGTTTTGCGAGGAGATATTTAACCTCTCAGCTTCGCTGACGACGAAGACCTTTCTCTGCGAAATCGTCGGCTTGGTCGGGACCTTCGCGATCAGGAATTCTCGTATTACATCTATCGGCAAATCTACAGGCGGGGGTTTGCCTTTGCCGTCTTCTGTGAATTCCCGCAATTCCTTGTAGATATGAGCGAAATCCGGGTTTGAGCCGGCTTCGAAAAGTCTGCAGGATTGGCACGAGCCGCAACCGTCGGCAAAGCTGTTTTCTATGATGGGTTTTTTACAAAGAAGCAGCCTGGCCCATTCGCGGGCGGTTTTGAATTTGCCGATACCTTCAGGCCCGGCAAAGATATACGCATGTGCCCATCTGCCCGAAGCAAAGGCCCGCTGCAGAATGTCGATTGCCCTGTCCTGACAGAAAATCTCTTTGAATGACATTTATGTAAAACTCGCTTCTGAGATAATTTTTAATATCTTCTCGTGAACTGTTACAATCCCGGCTGTGGCATCGACTACTAGCACGTTTTCGTGCTCCTCGGCCAATTGCAGGAATCCCTCTCGGACTTTTTGGTGATAGCCGTCCCCCTTGGCCTCCATTCTGTCTAACTGTCTTTTCAAACGCCCCGCAGCGGTCTTGAGGTCAATGTCGAGAATAACGGTCAGGTCCGGCCAGACCCTTTCGAGGCAGTCCGTCGCGATTCTTATCACCTTTTCGATGCCGAAGCCGCCCGCGAAGCCCTGATAGGCGCACGTGCTGGACAGCCACCTGTCAAGTACGACACAACGATTCGCCTGTAGTGCCGGGGCGATTTTTTCCGCCCAAAGCTGCGCCCTGGCCGCCATGTACAATAATAATTCTGTTCTCGTATCCATCGCAAGGTGCTCGGGATTGAGCAGGATTTCCCTTATTTTCTCACCTATGGAGGTATCGCCGGGATCGCGAAAACGACTGGTCGATACGCCGAGGCCTTCGAGCCACCGGACCAGAAGTCCTGCCTGCGTACTCTTACCGCAGCCGTCCGGGCCGTCGAGAACTATAAATTTGCCTTGTAATCTATCTTTCAAACGTATTTCACCTAAAGCAAAACTTTGCCGGAAGACAAAATATCATACCTTGCCCGGCAAAACAACCTGTTTATTGTTACGTCCGGCATGGAGTTCTGTTCTATTGTGAGACTTTGGACAAAGCCTCATAGGTCTGAGGCATGCGGTGGCGCGGGCCGATGGAACGCCAGTTACCGACCCAGTAAAGAGGTTCGCGTTTGTTCAGGTCGATCTCCGCCCAGAATACGCCGTCTTTGCCCTTGTTCGAGGCCAGAATCCTGCCCATCGGGTCGATGACCATGCTGTTGCCGTCATATACCGATGGTACCATATAGACGCCGTTGTCTCTCGCCCGGACGCGGAAGGTCGACTCGCCGTCAACCTTGCCCTCCTCATCGGGTAAGGTATTGCCCCATGTCGGGGCGAAGATAATCTCCGCTCCATGTAGTGCGAAGATTTCCGCCGCTTCGGGGAAGAACCAGTCATAACATATCTGGATAGCGACTTTGCCGAAATCCGTCTCGAAAACCGGGTACTCATGGCCCGGCCGGATGCCTTGCTTCCACTCCTCACGCGGCAGGTGGACTTTACGATACTTGCCCACAATCTCACCGCTGCGGTTCAGTAGCACGGCGGTATTATAAACGATCTCGTTGTCGAGTTCTGTAAGGCCGACTACTACCCAAATCTTATTTCGCTTTGCGGCCTCAGCTATAACATCGCTGATCGGCCCTGGTATCGGCTTGGCACGGTCTTCAATGGTCGCTGAGGTTCCGACCGAAAGAATCGCCTCGCCCAAGCAGACAATATCGAGTCCGAGCTTGCCCGCGGCGTCAATCTGTTCGCACCAGAGCTTCAGATTCTTTTCCGGCGTGCTGTTTCTGGGTCGCAGATAAACCGTGCCGACCTTGACCTTCCTTGGCTCGGGCATCGGCGCCGGCTGCATGCTCACGTTCTTCCAGAGCACCAACCCGCCCCGCGGCCACTTGACCTCCAGCGACAAACGGGCACTATCGGCGTCATCCGGCGCGACGAGCACATCGTCGAACTTCGCAAGACCATTTTCGAGAATCGGCCCTCGAACAAGCATCCCTCCCGGGTGCAGCAGTTTGCCGCCGCGCATCCAGCTTACACGCACTAACAATGAATGGTAAGGGGCCGGGAAATCGCGTAGCAGGCAGACCGACTTGACCGCGTATGCCTGCCCGCCTTTGATTCGGTTAATATCCTGAACCACCCCGCCCACGGCGTATGGATCGGCCCCGTCAACAACAAAACCACCGCCGGCACTCGCTCGCACCCGGCAAGCCGCATTCTTCCACTCCGGCCCCCAAACCGACCACCCCCCAGGCACCTTAGTCGTCTGCTCCGCCTCAAACGTAGGATTAGACACCAATTCCTGTGCCTCAGCACAAAACGCCAAAGCCCCAATGCAAATAATCAACTCTGTGCTAAATAACATCCGTTTTCCCATCTTTAATTCCTTCAAATAATCGCCATGTAACACGTCATTGCGAGCGCAGCGAAGCAATTTTTGCCTTTTTACTTTTCTTTCAGCTTATCAAGCCACCCTTGCACCTTCTCAACCATATGCGAAATCCCAACTTTCTTATATAAATTCAAAGCCTTATCCCAGTATTCTCGCGCCTTTTTGACATTATTACTTTTTTCACAGACAGTTCCAAGATTCACGTAACTACTCGCTGTTGCTTCCCAGAATCCATGCGATTTACTAATGGCAAGAGATTTTTCAAATATTTCTCGAGCTAAATCCAATTCATCTCTAACCATGAAGAGTGTTCCAAGATTACCGTACTGCCTTGAGAGTCCCTCTGGGTCTCCAAGTTGTTCATACAGGGATAAAGACCTATCAATATTCTCTTTCGCGTCATCCAATTTTCGCATTCTGAATTGAATCAGGCCAATATTGCCATAACTATTGGCAATTCCTTCCATTCGCCCGATTTTCTTTTCAATGTCTAACGACCTTTTTAGTATTTGCTCAGCTTTCTTTAAATCGCCACGTTGTAGATAGATTTGTCCAAGATTATTGCATTGGTTTGAGATTTCTCCAAGGTCACCGATTTTTTCAGCGATCTCAAGCGAAAGGCAGTGCATTTCCTCTGCCTTATCCCATTCTTCTCGCGCACTATAAATTAATCCAAGATTGCCATAATCAGTTGCTATTCCCGATATTCTTCCAAGCTTTTTTTCGATCTCCAGAGATTTAAGATGCATCTCCTCTGCTTTATCCAGTTTGCCACACATCCGGTAAGTTAGCCCCAGATTCCCATAGGCATTCGCCATTCCCTCAGTAAATTCCGATTTTCTACTAAGGTCCAATGATCTGAGGTATAGGTCTTCTGATTTCTTTAAATTGCCTCTAAATCTATGAATTTCACCGAGAATACATGTTCCCATTGCCTCGTAATGCGATCCCTTACTCACAACTCTTAGTGCTTCATTGCATAAACTATATGCAATGTCCAATAAACCAAGCTTTAGAAGTGATGGCCAACATTGATGTACAAACACTATCACAAATGCATGCTGTCCTTTAGCTTCTAGGACATGTTCAGCCAACCTCATTGCAGCTAAAGCATCCGGTATGGTTTGAGCCTCCTCCGACAGTTTTAGCTTTTTACCATAGACCTTAATTGCTCGGTTGTGATATTCTTTTTTTTCGGTGATGTTGATTTGATCAAGTATATAATCGGCCAATATCGCATGATAAACCCGCTTGCCGTATCCTTCCTCACGCAGTAGCCCACCAAGAAAATTATCTGCCAGTACACAGTGCAACGTGTTGTTATCCAATTCACTCACAGCAGTTACAATTTCATCCGGGATGCCTTCTTCAAGAATCGCATAGGCTTTGAACAGACGAATTGCATCTTTGCCTCTTTTGCACAATTCCTTCCATTGTGCGGCGGCGATACCGGTCGTATCTTGAGGTAATTCCTCTAACTTTGTGCCTGCTTTCAATAAATCCAGTGCGCCTTGAAGAGCATATGGATGACCTTTATACTTGCTAAGAATCTTGCGAACCTCGGTCACACTATAATCCATTTCTATGACACGCTTGTCCAGCAATTCGTCAACTGCTTGTTCTTCAAGGACATCTAATCGTTTTTCCGGGATACGCGATATGTTATCTAAGGCCGTAAATGTCGTGCTTTCGACCAGCACATCCTCCGTCCTTTGAGCAAAGACTATCTTTATCTTGTCGGGCAGTCCTTTAACCACGATTGCCCATGATTGATCGCTGTCTTTCTGCATATATTTCTCAGGATCGATTATAAATATCGCCCGGCCGTTCTCCGGCATCCGCTTCGAAATCAATTGGAGTCTTTCAAGGAATTGGTCGCGTGTATTCTTTGCAGGGTCACGACGCAGGCTCATGACCAAATCGCCTAAATTTATTACGTTTAATAGGCTCCGCCATTGCTCCAATCGGTGAGCCGTGCCGCTAAAGGAGCCGTCCTCAATTTGCGCAGCCTCAAACGCATTATCCATTATCAGTGCCATTGTAGAATCAACGATATCTGTCGGCGTCACCTCGTACCGCACACAACCGCACTTGAAATTCGGGTGATTCTCCGCAAGCTCGGCCATCTTGTTAATCAGCCATGTCTTTCCCATGCCCCGGTGGCCTACAACGAGAATAGCTTGGCCCTGCGGGTCTTCGAGGACCTTCTTGAATTGCTCCAACTCTGCCTTTCGGCCGACGAATATTTTCCCTCCACTCACTTGCTTAACCTTTCAGTGATAATCCCGTTTACCAGATGACTCAGCCCGGAGGTTATGCCTGCTATCATCATGATTGGACTGTATTTAAGCGCGATCCAAAATCCAACTTCACTAACGACACTAAATCCAAGAAACCATAATGAGCCGTATAATAATCCACTTTGTCCGAGTTTCGAGCCTTTGGCGAGAAAGAATATCAGGACAAAGATGAAACCTCCTAAAATTGAAGTTGGAATCATAAAGACCAAATCCAGCGTTCGAAAACCGGTTGGCGGAACCAGTCCGAAAAATCTCATGAATAATCCATAGACCGGAATAGGGAAAATAAGCCAAATAACCGATATGATCAAAACGCATGCAATGAATCTTTTCATATTCATCGTGCTTTATCCCTGCTTACGTTGCTCTCAATTTACGTATCCCCAAGCTGCTTGATCGTCGTTTGTGCGACTCGCTGGACGTAGTTGTCCGAATCTTTCTGGGCGGCCTTAATCTGCGGCAACAGAGGCCGGGCCTTTTCGCCGATTTTGTTCAGGGCGATTATTGCGTATAGCCTTGCTTTGTCTGTTTTATCGGTCAGTGCTTCGGCTAATACCGGTAGTGCTTTGTCTTCGCTACCCCAATCGCACAGTGCGTGAGCTGCGGCAATGCGAACTACCGCAGCCGGGTCATCGAGCGCTTTTTCACACGCTGCTTTTGCCTTATCGGTGTCTGCCGCCTTGGAGTTGCAGTGCAAGCCTATGACGGCCCAGTAACGTACGGATGCGTATTTATCCTTGAGGGCTTTAATATATGGCTCGATTTCACCGGAACTGTCCAGCTCCTTTATGTCGCGCAGCCGTTTGAGAAGATCGGTTCTGTAGAGCTTGTGCCGCCAGTGCTGCTCGTCCTTAGCTGGTGTTTCGGGCGGTTTCGCTCCTGATATCTTGTCATCGAATCTGAACCTGACCTCGCCGCTGTCTTTGAAGCCTATCCAGCAGGCCTTTGCGTGCAAAACTTTGCCCTTCGTGAGCCATACGGATTTTGTATATAGCCTCCAGGCTGAATTGGTTTGGCCATCGCCGCTGATTCTGTACACGATTGAAGAGCCGGCCGTAGGGCAGGCGATTGTTACGCGGCGTGCAGCTTCATCCGGCTGCCACTTTGGCGCCCAGAAGACCGGCTCGGCCGTTTTTTGATATACGCCGCCCGGGCGCTTCATTTCGTCGAACTCCGGCTCCGGAATCAGCCCTATATCGCCAGTCTCCCTAACCCATTTAGCGTGAATTACACGCATTCTTCTGAGTACATCCTTATACTTCGGATCGCCTGCCAGGTTTTTGACCTCGTGCGGATCGGTAGCCGTGTCGTAAAGCTCCTCGATGGGTTTAATCGGTTCGAAATACTGCTTCTGCGGGCCTTCGAGCTTGCCCTCGGCGTTTAGTCGGCGCATCTCCTGTATTGTCGGCATCTGGTTCATATAATCGATGTCTTGGCCGCGGGTCAGGTACCACATGTAGTTACGAATATATTTGTAGCGTTTATCACGCACAGCACGAATCAGGTCGTATGCTTCATCCATACGGTCGCGGGCGGCAAAGATATATTCACGTGGTTTGGCTTTCTGACTGCCGAGGAACGCCTTGCCCTGTATGTAGTTGGGGATTTTAATGCCGGCTAACGATAGCATTGTCGGGGCAAAATCTATAAAGGCAATCAAGTCGTCATTTACGGTGCCCGGCTTGACCGCATCGGGATTGTCCGGCATAGCGAGCTTTAGCCATTTTTCAGGCACGTGAATAATTAACGGAACCCGCAGACCCGAATCATAAATCCACCGTTTGGCCCGCGGCAGCCCTCGTCCGTGATCGCCCCAGAACCATACGATTGTGTCTTCGGCCAGGCCGTCGTCATCAAGCTCTTTAATAACGTTGGCGACAAGCTTGTCAGTCAGCGTGATAATATCGTAATACTGTGCCCAGTCCTGCCGGACCAGCGGAGTATCGGGATAGTAGGGGGGCAATACTGCTTTATCCGGGTCGTGCCTTTCGTGCGGCGCCAGAGCGTTCAGCCGTTTAAGCATCCCTTCGGTTCTGTTGCGGATCTGGCTTTCGTGCGAGACTGTAAAATTGAAAATAGCGAAGAACGGCTGGTCTTTGCCGCGATTGCGCCAGTGGGCCTTATTGCTGTTTTGGTCCCAGGCACTTGGTGGCGGGTCGAACTGGTAATCGGTTTTGACGTTATTTGTGCAATAATAGCCGGCAGCTCTAAGGTATTCGCTGAAGCATTTTACATAAGCCGGCGGCACACCCTTGCATCGCATGTGGTGGGTGCCTATCGTTGTCGGATACATACCGGTAATGATGCCGGAACGCGTCGGGGCACAAACCCCGGCGTGCGAGTAAACGTTCGTATAGCGGACGCCCTGGGCCGCGAGTTTGTCGATATTGGGCGTTACGGCGTAACTATCGCCGTAGCAGCCTAAGTCGGGGTTGATGTCTTCCGTACTTATCCAGAGGATATTCGGCATTTGCCGGCTTGGCGTCTCGGCGGCGTTCAGGGGGATTTGGGGCAGTGCCATCGCGGCGGCTGAGCCGGCAACAACCTGCATGAACCGGCGCCTGCTCATATTATCTTTGGAGCTTATCATGAATGTTATCTCCACATATCAAATGTTCAAAGCGATTTGACGACTATTCTTAATGTAAATACTTATCCACAAGGCGGACAGCTTCACGTCCCGGACCCTTCATAAGATTTCCATTATAGCCATGAGGAGTTGGCAGGCAAATCAAATCCTATCAGGTTATGTCGGCGGCATGGCGGGTTGCTTCTGATTTGACAGATGAGCAAATTATCAGTAGTGTATGGTTTGAAAGTTGATGGTCTCGAAGACGGCAGCGGGTTCTGGCTTCAGTCCATCTCGGGGATAAAAAATGGATATTTACAATCTTGTCAGTTTCGCAGGGATTTTTGTTCTGCTTGGCTTTGCATGGCTTTTATCATCCGATAGAAAAAATATGAACTTCAGAGTGATCGGCTGGGGGATTGTATTACAGCTACTGATTGCTTCGTTTATTTTCGTTGTCCCGGCCGGAGCGGATGTTTTTCGGGTCGTTAATGACGTGGTCGTTAAGGTTCTGGATTCTGCGTCAGCCGGGGCGGAATTGGTGTTCGGACGACTGGCGTTGCCGCCGGGACAAACCAACGAGGCAGGGGAGGAATCCCTCGGCTTTTTCCTGGCTTTTCAGGCCTTTCCGACGATTATTTTCTTCTCGGCTCTGATTGCAATTCTGTACTACTTCGGCATTATGCCTTTGGTGATTCGGGGATTCGCTTATGTATTCACGAAGTTGATGAGGATATCCGGAGCCGAGTCACTGGTCGCGGCCAGCAACATTTTTGTGGGGATTGAGTCTACTCTTACCGTCAAGCCGTATCTGAGCCGGACGACCAATTCGGAAATGTGCACAATTCTGACCGCGGGAATGGCGACGGTATCGTCTAATGTATTGGCGCTATATGTATTTAGTCTGAGGGATCAGTTCCCCACAATCGCAGGGCATCTTGTTTCTGCATCATTATTGTCGGCCCCAGCGGCGCTTGTAATGTCGAAAATCATTTACCCGGAAACCGATACTCCGGAGACATTATGCGTGCATGTTAAACCGTTCTATGAAAAAGAGAAGAGTCTTTTCGAGGCGATTATCAACGGAGCGAATGCCGGCGTGAAGCTGATTGTCGGAATTGTGGCTTTGCTTATTGCGGTTTTAGGTTTGGTTGCATTGGTTGATCTTTTGTTATCTGCTTTGGGGGCAAAGGCCAATCCGGTCCTCGGCTTCGAGGGCGAGTGGTCTTTGAAAGCGTTCTTTGGATATGTTTTCTACCCATTCACATTAGTTCTGGGGATTCCCCCCTCCGACGCCGGGATCGCTTCCAGGATTATCGGGGAACGCATCGTTGTGACTGAGGTTACGGCGTACAAGGATTTTGCCGTCGCCATGGAGCAGGGCCTGTTGCAGCATCCGCGTTCGGCAGTCATTATAACCTATGCGTTGTGCGGCTTTGCTCATGTTGCCTCTATGGCCATATTTGTGGGAGGGATTTGTGCATTAGCACCTGAAAAGGCCCACAATATAGGAGGTCCGGCGATTCGTGCACTCATAGCGGCAACATTGGCCTGTCTCTTGACGGCCTGTGTTGCCGGGACATTCTTTACAAATGGATCGATTCTCCTGGGAGAATGATGATGTTCGTGAAATATTTAAAAGATTGCCGGCAGTTCATTGCCGGCGATGGTTCAATTTTACATGAGCTTTTGCACCCTGATAAAGCAATGATACTGACTAATTATAGCCTTGCTCATGCAAAGGTTGAGGCCGGCCAAAAGACTAAGCCGCATAAACTCATATCATCTGAGGTATACTACGTAATTGCCGGACAAGGCTTGATGCACATAGATATGGAGAGTTTAGAAGTTGGGCCTGAGTGTGCCATCTATATTCCACCTGAAGCTGTACAATACATTGAAAACACCGGAAATTCCGATCTTGAATTTTTATGCATAGTTGATCCGGCATGGCGGGAGCAGGATGAACAAGTGTTTGATGGCTGATATTTCAGCGCCCAACCCCAGTCTGGAAAAGACACTGGCGATATGACGAGCTGCTATTAATTATCGAACCATTTTGCCATAGCACAGATTTAGCTCAGGTCTGAGTCGGAAAAAAGGCCATATTGTTCAATTAGAAGTCTCCGCCGAATTGAAATAAGAAGCGATTCGGGAGATTACCGTAATTGAGTTCGGCTTTTGTATGAAAATTGCAATCAATGCAAGTATTGCTATAACAAAAGCCAACTTTATTAGGCGTGAAGCACTCTTTCGATTGGCAGTTTTCAATTCCCCTTTTAACTGCTTTATTTCTTTTTTGATTTTTTTTCTGTTCATATTTATACCTCAACTATTGTCTGGGCGGCTAATAGATGTCAGCTACGCCATTATCGATGAGCCATGTAGGGGGAGGGGTTTGGTTTTAATCCGAAAGTATTTTAATATGAAACAATATAATCTACTTCTAAAGAACTAAATAAAATATAAAAAACGCTAAGCAGAAACACAAATAACAGTATTAAAAATCCATATCAGGAAAATGTGATATAGATAATTGTAGAGTTCATAAGACGCAAGCGTTGCCGCGACTCGACCGTGATGTTTAGAAAAATCAACACGGGTCTAAATATTAACCAATACAGCCGTTAACCCAAGCGATGAGATACAAGTATATTTTGGTGTTTATTTTATACAACATGTAATTTTAATCCATATAACGGTTGTTTTTCGGAGTTAAAGTTCAAAACTTGCGGATAACATAAAATTCCGCTATGAATGGCTTTTTATCGGGCTAAATTTCGAATATTAGTAAAAAACCAGTTCTTAAGTATTCGGGTATGGAGTTTGCACTAATAATCAAGTGTGAGGTTTAGGTGTATCTCTAAATTGGGGGTTTTGGTAAAGAACGTGCAATCGTGAGGAGAGCGGTGTGATGGACGAGACAAACCTGGAAGACAAACTTAACGAACTGGTCAAAGAATTTGGTGAGACAGCTGATCCGCAGCATATAAAATTAGCTCAACTCGCCAAACAAGCACAGGCAAACCGTAAAAAGCTTGAAAAAAGCATAAATAGCCTGCAGGAATCGTTGGATTACCTGCGAGTGTGTATTAAATACCAGATCTTCGATCTTGAAGCGACTCGCCGGGAAAATCAATACCTCAGAAAGTTGCTTGAGGATGATAATCACCAAGGCTAAAAGTATAAAAGTCAGAAGACAACAGATATACATTCCAAAAGATATGCAGGACAAATTGGGTGCAAAACCCACTTTAGCGACTGCTAAATCCAGTTCTAAACAAACAATCCCATATTAATCATTTCAGAAATCAGGTATATGTAGCTCTTTCACTTAATAGGTAGGTTACGTATCAAT
Source organism: uncultured Pirellulales bacterium (assembly GCA_964530105.1). Taxonomy (GTDB): domain Bacteria; phylum Planctomycetota; class Phycisphaerae; order Sedimentisphaerales; family Anaerobacaceae; genus JAFGPJ01. The sequence continues at coordinate 11,520 of CAZHBL010000100.1, forward strand.
TCGGGCTGAAACAGGAGAATAGTTCGAAGTTCGGTAGGTACAGATCTGCTTACCCCGGCACACGGGGATCCAAATTTAAGCCTCTTCGTAAACGATTTTTCCTCCTAAGAACCTCAAAGCCTTGTTCTTTTCTATTGTCCTGCGCTCCAATAGGGAAGCTAATCTGTTCGACATTTCCGAATTATTCTGAAAAATATACTTGATGAATAATAAGGTAATATGAAAATAAATGTGTTTTCGGCCGACAAGAAAACAAAGCCAATCAAACCCAATTTGAATAAACTGTCTGATCCCAAATGGGTAGAAAGGAAATCATAAATCGGATGCCAGATGACGATAGACGGCAGAAAGATTGGTCGATGGATGGCTCATGCATCGTCCTTTCTGCTTTCGGTCCTTTGCCCTCTATTCGGGGGCGGGAAGCGTAAATGCGTTCAGAGTACCTGCTAAATAACTGGATAAGGGAGATATTTTACTCCTTTTATGAAAATCCGGCATGTAATTCGATATGATCGAAATGATTCTTTAGATGCCGCTTTGATAATAGGCTTGTACCAATATGTCAGGATAAGCCTATTTTGATGTCAAAATCTGGATTTTTGTCTGTGTAATCAGAAAGTTGGCATCTATTTTTGCCGATAAAATTGAGAATAAAGAAAATGTTGACCCAAGAGTGAACATCAGCTCACTCTGAGCTATATAAAGATATGTATTTATAGTCTTGATAAGCAAGGCAGTGAGCAGATATTGCATGTTTGACAGATGGATTGAGTGCTATATAATAATAAACAATAACATGATGTGTTACTTATCGCCGATTAGTATACTACGTGGTGTTTATCCAACAGTAGTAGCAGGAGAATCGGTATTTTTCTAAATTATTTCGGGGTAAAAGATGTTTGAGCGTTTTACAGACCGTGCACGTAAGGTTATGGCGCTGGCTAACCAGGAGGCCCAGCG
>CAZHBL010000101.1:0-12463 GCA_964530105.1 uncultured Pirellulales bacterium
GCAACCCATCCGGCGCAAAGAGTGGCAGAGTGCCCGTTTACTCAGGCGAGCCGGGCCAGGAGGCAATCTATGAGGAGCATCGCTTTCCGATGCCCTACGCCAGCCTGGAATGGTCTGCCGGCGGCGGCCTGCGAGGTGCAGCTCTACATTCACTGCCCTCGCCTGTCCCATTCGGCAACAGGCTCGATCAATGGTGGTCGCTGGGACTGATTGCTAAGGAGCAAGGCACCGAGCTGGTGCTTCTTTCCGGCCCATGTGCCTCGAATGGTAAGCGAAGCGTCGTCAAGGCCCTCCAGCGTGGTTTTATCTCGTATGATAACACTTATCTAAATGTCCCACCAGGTGCGATTATAGAAAAAATCTTTTATCTGGAAGCTTACAAGGTTTCCGGCAATGGTTCCGGATTCCAGCAGCCGACACGAACGTCTCTGGATATATTTCGCCCCTATTCTGTTGAAGTAATGCCCAAATTCAGTCGGATAATCGAGGACAAATACCGCTTCGCTAAAACGCGGTGGTATGAAGATGGGGACATGGCCGGATTTAAGAAATATCCCGATCGCAATTATTTCGTATTTGGCTGGTGCGGACAAACCGCTGCATTAGGCTACGCGTTACAGGTCCTAGCCGACGATTTGCATGACCCGAACGCCTTGAAGATGGCTACCAGGTCACTTGACTTTCTTTCGACGGCGGAATTTTACGACGATGGTTTCTACACCTGGTACGATTTCAAACAAAAAAAATGGCAGCAGGGTGGCGGGCGGCCTGAACTGCTTTCCCAGGGCCAGGCCATGTTGAATTTCGCCAATGCAATTCGCGCCGGCAGGACAAAAGGACTGGACGTTTCCCGCTGGGAACATTTTCTGCAGCGGGCATGTGATTTTCACGCTAACAGAATCCTAAAGGACGATTGGAAACCGCTGTCCACTAATCAGGCATTTTTTATTGCTCCCTTGTGCAGTGCTTATAAACTCTTCGGTACGGATATTTATCGCCGGGCTGCGGAAAAAGCGGGCAGCGTTTACGCGTCGAGGCATCTGAGCATGGATGAGCCCTACTGGGGCGGCACTCTGGACGCTAGTTGCGAAGACAAAGAGGGCGCTTTTGCCGCCCTGCAGGGATTCATGGCTCTCTATGAATTGACACAGGAGCCCAAATATTTAAAATGGGCCGAGCATGCCTGCGACGTTGTCCTGACGTATATGGTTGTCTGGGATATCGACATGCCGCCCGGCCGGCTTCGCGACCACGGCTTCAAGACTCGGGGCTGGACGGCCGTCTCGGTGCAAAATCAGCACATCGACGTCTTCGGTGTGCTGATTACGCCGGACATCTATCGATTGGGACAGTACTTGAAATCCGACGAGCTTAAAAAAATCGCAATTCTCATGTATCGTAGTTGTGGCCAGCTCATCGATCCGTACGGAAGCCAGGGCGAGCAGCCATACCATACCAATTACGGCCAGCACTCAAAGTATACCCAGCGCCTCAAATCGAATGACTTGGCCGGCCTGCGCGGAAATTATGTGGAAGAATGGACGGTATTCTGGATCACCGCGCATTTCCTGAACGCTGCTGCACAATTTAAAGAGCTTGGCATAAAAATGTCGGATTGAGTAGGGGCGGTTCGCGAACCGCTCCTACTATCACCCCGGATATGGAGCGACCGGGCATGAGCGCAATTTGCCTGCATAACAAAAGTCGGATAGAAGCGTTTTTCCGTAAGGAGTCCCGAGGACTGCGAAAGAACGTGTATCTCCATATTTACAGCATCGGGGATCTGGACGATTTCTTCTGGCCGGATACGGTGTGGTACGGGTGGGAGAAAGTGGGCGAAATTCAGGCAGTCGCCTTGTTATATACAGCATCCGCCGATCCCACTTTGTTGGCAATCTCTGAAAAACAGGATGTAATGTGGGAACTGGTCCGGTCGATATTTCATATCCTGCCGGAACAGTTCTATGCCCATTTAAGTCCCGGAGTCGCTGAGGCTGTCGAACTGCAATGCAAAACCGAATCCTACGGTAAACATTACAAGATGGGATTGAAAAACACATCGCTGCTGCAGGATATCGACTGTTCGCAGGTTATTCGTCTTACGGAAAACGACCTGGACGAGATGCTCAGCCTTTACGAAGAAGGCTATCGGGACAACTGGTTCAACGCCAGGATGCTGCAGAAGAAGCAGTATTTTGGGCTACGAATAGAAAACCGGCTTCTCAGCATTGCGGGTATTCACGTTTATTCCGAGAAATACAAAGTCGCGGCATTGGGGAACATCGTCACGCATCCGCTCTACCGGGGTAAAGGTTTCGGCAAATCTGTCACGGCGAGATTATGCCGATCTCTATTTGAGCATGTTGATAACATCGGCTTGAATGTGAAAGCTGACAATGCCGCCGCTATCGCAATGTATCGGAAATTAGGTTTCGAAATCGTAGGCTCATACTACGAGGTTATGGTCTTAAACCATCCCTGATTTATTGGGTATTGTAAAATATGGGGATTTTGCTACCATATTGGTATAATACCGGGTTTTGGATTGTTTCGGTTTTGAACAGAGGTTCCGGCGAATATTATTCAGGAGAGCATTATGAACAATCAGAGACACATCACTCGAAGGAGCTTTTTGAAAGAGGTCGCCGGCGTTTCGGCAGCGGCCGTTGCAATTCCGGCGATCGTTCCGTCTTCCGTTTTCGGCGCCAATGCGCCGAGCAATCGGATTGTCATGGGGGCGATTGGTGTCGGCTCGCAGGGGACCGGCGACATGCAGGGATTCCTAAGTAAGGCCGAAGTCCAAATGGTGGCCGTCTGCGACATCGACAAGGGCCATCTCGACAATGCCAAAAGAATCGTGGACGAAAGGTACGGCAACAAGGACTGCACAGCCTATCATGACTTTCGCGAGCTGATTGGCCGGGGCGATCTCGATGCCGTGCAATTGGCGGTACCCGATCACTGGCACGCAATTCCTGCTATCGCCGCGGCCAGGGCGGGCCTGGATATCCACGGACAAAAGCCGCTGGCCCGCTCCATTCGCGAGGGGCGTGCCATCTGCGACGCCGTACATCACTACAGCCGGGTCTGGCAGACTGGCAGTCAGCAGCGCTCCGACTATAACTTCCGCCGGGCGTGCGAGCTTGTGCGTAACGGCCGAATCGGCAAAATCCTGAAGGTTGAAGTCGGCCTGCCGACGGGCGGAGGCACGGATGTTAAACCTGTAATGCCAGTCCCCGAAGGGCTCGACTGGAATTTCTGGCTCGGGCCGGCACCCAAAGTTCCCTACCGCGGCGTCTCGCACTGGGACTGGCGATGGATTATGGATTACTCGGGCGGCCAGCTAACCGACTGGGCCGGGCACCATATCGACATTGCACACTGGGGCATGGGCTGGGATTATACCGGGCCCGTGGAAATCGAGGGCAGAGGTAACTATCCTCAGGAGGGTCTTTACATCGTGGCCACCGAGTACAAGTTCGCCTGCACATACGCCGATGGAACGGTCATGACCGTCGCCAACAACACGCAGATCACTCAGGGCGCCAAGTGGTATGGCCAGACCGGGTGGATCCACGTCAACCGCGGCGGTTTGAACGCATCCGACGAAAAGATACTGAGAGAAGAAATTGGCCCCAACGAAATCAAGCTTTACGAGAGCAGGGACCATAAGCAGAACTTTCTCGACTGCGTAAAGAGCCGGGAATTGACAATTTGTCCCGTGGAAGTCGGTCATCGCTCTATCAGCGTGGGCCTGCTCGGCGAAATCGCCATGTTAACGGCACACAAGATCAAATGGAATCCTGAAAAAGAACAGATTATCGACGACCCGGAAGGCAGCTCGCTTCTCGGCCGGTCTTATCGCGAACCGTGGATTCTCTAAAGATTAAAAAGGAGCACAATAATGAAACGATACATTGTGATTTTACTTGCATTAGTTGTGGCGAATATTTCGCTGCCTAAGATGTCCTTGGCTGCCGAAGAATGGGAGAATCTCTTTGACGGTAAAAGCCTTAACGGCTGGGTCCAGCGCAATGGAAAGGCAAAATACGCCGTCGAGGACGGCATGATTGTCGGAACCACGGTCCTCAATACGCCGAACAGCTTTCTCTGCACCGAGAAGAACTATACAGATTTCATTCTGGAAGTCGATTTTCTCGTCGAGCCCGGTATGAATTCAGGAATCCAGATTCGCAGCCACAGCTTCAAGCACTACAAAGATTATCGCGTCCACGGCTATCAGGTCGAGATCGACACCTCGGAGAGGGCCTGGAGTGCCGGTATCTATGACGAGGCCCGCAGGGGATGGCTCTTTGACCTTAAAGACAAGCCCGAAGCACAGAAGGCCTTCAACCAGAACCGGTGGAATCATTATCGCATCGAAGCTATCGGCGACAGGATACGGACGTGGATTAACGGCGTTCCCGCCGCCGACTTAAAAGATGACATGACCTCAACCGGATTCATTGCCCTGCAGGTCCATAGCTCCAATGAGGCCGGCAGGAAAATCAAATGGCGTAACATCCGCATCCAGGACCTTACAAGCAAAGAAAGTAAAGGCCCGATAAAGGCCCTGATAGTTGATGGGCAAAATAATCATGACTGGAAGGCTACCACACCTGTTCTCAAAAGTCTGCTGGAGGAAACCGGCCTGTTCACGGTCGATGTAGCGACTTCGCCCGGTGCGGGGCAGCCGATGGATGCGTTCAAACCGAATTTCAGTAATTACGATGTCATTGTCTCGAACTATACCGGCGACGACTGGCCCAAAGAGACCCAGGATGCGCTTGTCGAGTATATGAACTACGGCGGCGGCCTGGTCATTTTCCACGCGGCCGACAATGCGTTTCCGAACTGGAAAGAATGGAACGAGATGATCGCTGTCGGCGGATGGGGCGGCCGAAACGAAAAATCCGGGCCAATGGTCCGCTACCGTGACGGCAAAGTTATCTTTGACAACTCCCCCGGCCCAGGCGGAACACACGGCCCTCAGCATGAGTTCCAAATCGTTACCAGAGACCGTAACCATGCTATTACCGCTGGCCTGCCCGAAAAGTGGATGCACGCGAGCGATGAGCTCTACAGCAAGCTTCGAGGCCCGGCGAAGAATATGACGATTCTGGCTACAGCTTTCGCCGACCCGTCGAAACAGGGTACGGGCGAAAATGAACCGATGCTGTTTACTGTGCGCTACGGCAAGGGACGCATTTTCCACACGGTCCTCGGTCACGCCCCCGAGCAGATGCGCTGCATCGGATTTATTGTTACTTTTCAGCGCGGCACAGAGTGGGCCGCAACCGGACGTGTAACGCAGGTGGATGTCCCCGAGGATTTTCCCACCGCCGAGACAGTCGGACTGCGTGCGATTCTTTCGGCTCCCTACGATGCCATCCAGGAGTACGATTTCGGCAAATCCCGCCGGGCGCTTGCGGCTATCGAAGAAGAGATTCGCAACGTCCCACCATCGGCGTTTCCACAAATCGAGGCAAAACTTCTTGAAGCTCTAAAATCACCAAAGATAACTTACGCCGGCAAACAGTTCGTCTGCCGTATGTTACGCCGTGTCGGCTCAGCTCAATCCGCGCCGGCCATGGCGAAATTGCTCGCCGACAAGGAGCTGTCGCACATGGCACGATTTGCGCTGCAGTTTATGGCTGCTCCCGAGGCCGGCGCCGCGCTGCGGGAGGCGATGCCGAAACTCGATGGCGACCTTAAGACCGGCATAATCGGTTCTATCGGCCAGCGGGGCGACCGCGAGGCCGTGCCGCAGATTGCAGGTCTTATTGCCGACAGCGATACGAATATTGCCTGTGCCGCGATAGAATCTCTTGGCAGAATCGGCGGCTCAGAGGCGGCCGGCGCGCTGGCTCGTGCTAAAGTGCCGGCAAACCTCAAGCCCGCGCGTGATAATGCCTATTTGATGTGCGCCGATAAGATGCTCGCCGAAGAGCAGGAAAGTGAAGCGGTGAAGATCTATCGCGAAATGATTGCCCCGGCCAACAATACATGGATTCGAATCGCTGCTTATAAAGGTTTGGTCCGTGCCGAAAAGGACAAGGCCGTCCCGCTGATTCTGGCTCTTCTTAAGGACCGCGACCTCGACCTGCAGCGAGCGGCGGGAAAGTTCATAACCGAAATGCCCGGTAAAGCCATCACTAAGGCCCTTGCCGAGCAGCTTGGGGATCTGAACCCCGACGCTCAGGTTGTGCTTCTAAGTGCCCTAGAAATGCGAGGTGATAAGGCCGCCGGACTCTACGTCGCAAGAATTCTGAACAGCCGTAGCGAAACTGTTCGTCTTGCCGCCATAAAGGCCCTTGCTGTTCTCGGTGACGCCTCTAATGTTGAACTTCTTGCCGACATGTCTGCAGCAGCAGGTCAGAAAACGGGCAAAGCCGCTATGGACACTCTGGGCCGGCTCTCTGGGCCGGGTGTTGCTGCTGCTCTCATTGGAGTCGCGCGAAGTCATACCGAGACCTCGGTTCGCATCAACGTTATTGAGACACTTAAAGAACGTAGCGAAACCCAAGCAGTTGATGTTTTGTTCGTTCTGGCGAAAGATGATAATCGCGAGATTCGCCAGTCGGCATACAAGGCTCTGGGTGTTTTGTCGGAACAAAAAGATTTACCCGCGATGGTATCGATGTTGATAGCGGCTGGAAATGATGCGGACCGCAGCGGTATCGAGCGGGCGATGATAGCCACTGTCGCCCGGCTCGAATCGCCGGATGCCGGGCCTCTCATCGGTGGTCTGGCCAAAGCAAATCGTGCTACTAAGCCTCATTTGCTGGCTGTGCTTTCTCGGATTGGCGGACCAAAAGCGATTGATGCCGTTCGCGGCCAGGTGCTTAGTGAGGATGATCAAATCAAAACCGCTTCCATTCGCGCTCTGTCCGACTGGCCCGATGCGGCACCGCTTTCGGATTTAATGAAGATTGCGAAGACCGATAGCAATTCGACCAGCCGGGTTCTAGCGCTACGCGGCTATATTAAACTGCTTGGGATCCCAGCTAATCGCGGAGCGGCTGAGACGGTCAAATTGCTTTCCGAAGCGATGGACGTCGCAAAGCGGGCCGAGGAAAAAATAGCCGTGCTTTCCGCCCTGCCAAAATATCCTTGCGAAGAAGCGCTGGCTCTGGCGGAAAATGCAAAGAAGGATAATGCTCTTGCCGCCGAAGCCGATCTGGCTTCGAAGAAAATAAAAGAGGCCCTGCTGAACAAGAGTCTGAAAGCCACAGCTTCACTCAATAGCAACAACGCTGGGCGGGCAATTGACGGGGAGCCTGGAACTCGCTGGGAAACCGGCAGGGGGATGAAACCCGGCGATTGGTTCGTGATTGATCTCGGCGTCGAGAGTACTATAATGGGTCTGACCCTCGATACGAGGAATTCTTCCAATGATTACCCACGCGGCTATGAAGTCTATGTCTCTTTCGACGGCGGAAGCTGGGGTAAACCTGTCATTACCGGTAAGGGCACTCAACCATTGACCAAAATCACATTCGATAAACCCGTGCGGACAAGATTCGTCAAAATCGTCCAGACCGGCTCCTCCGATAGTTGGTTCTGGTCGATCCACGAGCTTTTGCTCGATCTTGAATGAATGAGAGCCATCCCCATCCCGATAACGACAATCGGGATGAGGCTGCCGCCCGATAGAATTGATGTAAAACGTGTGGCAGCCTCAAAGCCGAAGGCTTTGGGGATGTGATAGAATAGAACTTTACGTTTTTATTTTCGGTTTTTAAGCAGATCAACGAATTGCCGGGCGTGTAATTGAGCCAGGCTGTCGACGATTATGTCCGCTTTATATAGGTCAGCCCGGCTTCTGGTGGTCGTAACAGCCACAACCGGCATTCCCGCAGCCTTGCCGGCCTCCACACCCTGGACCGCGTCTTCGACAACTACACAACTCTCAGGACCAAGTGAAAGTTTTTCGGCGGCCTTGAGAAACGTATCCGGTGCCGGCTTGCCATTGGTTACATCCTGACCGGTAACGTAGGCGTCGAAGTAATCCTGGAGGTCCGTACGCTCTAAAACAAGGTCCAGATTGGCCCGCGGTGCCGAAGAGCCGACCGCCAGGAGGAAATCTTCGTTCTTTAAATCGCGGAGCAAAGATTTTGCACCCTCCGATGGGGCCAATTTCTCCGCTATAATCTCGCGATACCGCTGTTCTTTCCAATCAGACAGCCGGCCTACCTCGCCGGAAGACGCACTCCGGCTGAGCAGCATTGGGATTATCTGGTAATTTTGCATGCCGAAAGTGCTATAAAAGAACTCATCCGTCATGGAAAAGCCTTCTTTTTCGGCCAGGTCGTACCACGATTGCTTGTGAGCCCAGCCTGTATCGACCAGCACACCGTCAAGATCGAAAATAATGCCCTTTCGGCTGTCAGAGTCATTCATTAGTTATAAAATCCTTCATTTTTAGGTTAATTACCATGATGTGGAATAAGGTGGTAAAGCAGTTTGAAATTTCAGAATTTCGATTGTCGATTTTAAGCTGAAAACGGCGAGTTGGCAATCATAAACCGGAAATCCCCAAAGCAGATTCTCATTTTTACTTGAATGTCATGTAAATTTTATGAATAAATACCGCTTTTTTAGCATAAAAAGGGTGATATCGAAAAAATATTTAAAATTTTCCAATTTTGTTATCAACATTTCTCCATCGAGAAACGCTGTCAATTATGAAGAAGTAAATATGTGAAGAGTCTTTGCGCAAACATTGAGTTTTTTGCGCAGTTAAGTGTCCTTTACGGGACTGTTAGTGGGTTGTTTTAGTCAATTTCAGGTGCGGTGGCGCCGGGGGCGCGTGAAAGTAAATTTCCGTGCCTTCGGCGGCCTATTATAAGGAGTAATCTCTATGCATAGAGACCATGACGTTTTTATTCAGGGAATTGAGCAGGAGAAAAGACTTGAACTGACCTATTTCAGCAGGAAACATCGCCGGGAAGTTGAAAGACTGTGTGCTCCATTGCATTACGGCAAGGGTCCGGCCGGCCCCTCTACAGGAGGGGAAGATGAGCTGGAATGTTATTATCTATGGGATTTTGGGGCTAAGAAGGGAAGTAGTTTCCTGGCTTTGTCGCCGTCGCAAATCGTCAGTATGAAACTGACAGACCATGATTTTCACATCCAGGAATTCTATAGCCTAAGCAATCCTACGAGGAAAACGATAAAAAAAACTGATATAAATGATTAGAGGAGTTGATTAGCACTAAGCTCTCCATAAGGAGTCCTTAGGACGAAATCCTAAACAAGTTGAATAGGTACGATTTGAAAAAACAAAACCAACCCGTCTGGAAGGAATTATCGGACAGGTTTTATGGATGCCTTTGGCTGGATGTCGGAGACCGGAAAACGATGGACGATAGGGAGGATGGATGATGGACGGCTAAGCACTCGTCAATCGTCTCTCATCTTTTCTTGTTTCGGTCCGGCGGCAGGCGGGCAGTGAAAAATTGTTCGAAACATCTGTCTAATAAGGAGATTATGGCAATTTTCAGCAAAAAAAGGTTGCATCTTTCGGGCGGTTCGGATACAATACATAATATCAGAGGCTTTCTCTGGAAGGCCTATAAGAACGTCACACAGCCGCATTGTCGGCTTGTTGGAGGTAAGTGATTATGGCAGGAATGTTCTATTCCTTACAGGAAGCCGCCGAAAAACTCAATCTGAATGCCGATCAGCTCAAAGAATTAGTTCAGGAAGGCAAGTTGCGTGAGTTTCGCGATGGCCCGAATTTGCTGTTCAAAATCGATGAGGTCGAGGCGTTAATACCGGAATTCGAAGCAGTCGATCTTGAAGCTCCGGAACTGGAAATGCCGGCACCGGAGGATGAAGAAGGGGCAGAAGTGGAACTCGAATTCCCCGAGCCGCAGGCCGAAGAAGGGACAGAAGTGGAACTTGAGGCCCTCGAGCCCGAAGCCCCGGAAGCAGAGATGCCGGAGCCGGAAGCAGAAATATCGGAAGCGCAAGTCCTGGGAACTCCTGACGGAGAACCAGAAGAAGAAATTTCCGAACTGGAAGCTCTATCGGAAGAGGAAGTCCCGTCCATCGAAGATATTGAAGCGGAAATGGAAGGGCTGGAAGTCCTAAGGACTCCTGACGGAGAACCGGAGGACGAGGAGCCTGTAGCCGAGGAATTGATGCCGGAAGTACCGATAGCTGAAGTTCCGGAGCCCGAGGCACCGGAGCCATCAGAGTCAGTGGCGGACAGCGATGAAATCCTGTTGGCGCCCGAGACTGGCGCTCCGCTTATGTCGAACGATCTGACCGACGCGGACACGGCATTGACCGGCCTGGGAACCAGCGTTCTCGGTGAGACAGACCGGGATTACGCCATAACAGATGACACCATGGCCGAGACGGCGATTCCGACGGGACCTACGGGAACAACGCCCGAAGTGCCGCTGGAAGAAATTGAAGGAGATGTGAACCTGGATACCTTCGGCAGCGGCTCAGGATTGCTTGACCTTTCACTGCAGGCCGACGACACATCGTTGGGGGGTATTCTCGATGAGATTTATACTGCGGAGGACGAAGGTAAGGAGCTGGGTGAAGCTGAAGGCGACTCAGCGGCGGCAATGGTCGCTGAGGCAGATCAAATGATCCCCGAAGAAGTGATTGCCACTCCCCAGGGGGTTTCTGAGATGGCGGCATTAGCTCAGCCGACAATCGAATTGGCACCGGATGCACAAAGTAACACTCTTGGAATGCTGCTGTTTCTCCCGCTGGCGGTTGTAATTTATACAACCGTCGTGGCTGTGGCTGGTCTAAGAGGCGTGATGCCTTCGATTCTTGGATCTATACAGGCCTTCATTTGGTATATCATGGGCGGAGTTGCTTTAGTGGCGGGCCTGGTGGTCGTTGCGGCTTTCATGTTTACCGGCGAGCGCGACACGGCTGCTAAACCCAAAAAGGAAAAAAAGGTCAAAAAGCCCAAAGAACCCAAAAAGCCGAAAGAGAAAACGCCTAAACAGCCCAAAAAAGCAAAGAAAGGCTTCCTTAGACTTAAGTAGAAGCGACGATTTGGCTTTGGACGGTGCGGTTTTTATTAGCTTTTTATGCCCAGAACATCCGCCATCGAATATGAGGCCGGCTTTTTCCCGAAGAGCCATTCTGCCGCTCGCAATGCTCCACGGACAAACGTATCCCGGCTGTTGGCCGTATGATTGAGCGTGACCGTCTCCCCGAGCGTGCCGAAAATTACCGAATGAACGCCGGTGATATCGCCTGCGCGGACTGCATGCATGCCTATAGTGCCCTTTTGCCTTAGAGCATCCTTGCCGGATCTGCCATGAGCGAGGGCATCGGGGAAATCCCGGCCTGTTGCCCGGCAAATGTTCTCGGCCAGCGTTAGAGCGCTGCCGCTGGGGGCGTCTTTCTTGAAACGGTGGTGCTGCTCGACGATTTCTATGTCGTATTCGTTGCCGAGCATTGAAGCGGCTTTTCCGACCAGAGCGAATAAAACGTTCATCCCCACGCTCATATTGGTCCCGTAAATAACGGGGATTTTGGCGGAAGCGGCTTTCATTTTATCTCGCTGCTGCCCGCTCAGGCCGGTCGTGCCCGATATCAGGGCAACGTTGTTTTTAAGGCAGTAATCAATGGTTTCATCTGCCGCTTCGGGCTGTGAGAAGTCGATTGCAACATCAGCGGCAGCGGCAGGATAGATATCGGTCAGGACGACTTCGATAGGCCCGGAAGCCGATTCGAGGCCGTAAACTTTGCCAATATCGGGATGGTCCGGCCTCTCGACGGCGGCAATAATATCGAATTGGCCGGTTTCGGCCGCCAGCGAAAGAATACGCCGGCCCATTCGACCGCCGGCACCAATAATTATGAGTTTGATTCCCATTTTGCCCTACCTGTATTATATTGCCAATAAACCGGAAAAAATATAACCGCCACAGCAGATAATTGCAAAAAAATTATATTGAAATATTTTGCCGATATTGTTATCATTTCTGGTTTAGATATTTCGGAGCACCTTAGTTATGAAAGAAAAAATACATCCACAATATGAAAAAGTAGTGGTTCGTTGCGGTTGCGGCGGTACGTTCGAGACTCGCAGCACGGCAAAAGAAATCCATGCAGAGATATGCTCGATGTGCCATCCGTTCTATACCGGCAAACAGAAATATGTCGATACAGCCGGCCGAATAGAGCGATTCCAGAAGAAGTACGGCACGAGTTACATCAAGACGGCCCCAGCCGGCAAAAAACCAAACGAGAACAAAAAAAACCAGCAACAATAGCTGATCCATCAGGCTACGATTCATGCTCCCATCCGGATAAAACCGGGGTGGGGGCTTTTTGTTCTTTTGGTCAAATATAAATGGATTGCTCAATGACGGTGCAATTGCTTTGGGCTGTTATTTCGTACCTTTAGCGGACGGTATTTATGGCTGAACAAAAAGACAGTCTACTGGCAAAACTCGACCAGCTCGATGCACGCTAT
>CAZHBL010000102.1:0-12399 GCA_964530105.1 uncultured Pirellulales bacterium
CTCGCCTGCAAGTCCTTTGTTTTCAAGGGCTTGCGGTCTAAATAGGCTAAAATAATTCGAGCTGTCGAGGAGCTGGAGGAGCGGGTTTTCGCATTTTTCCCCAAAAAGTATGCATACGTCCGAACTGCTTATCAGTGATAGTAATAAGCCTGACTTCGCCATCCGGCGGTAAAAAATTCTTGATTCGGCCATAATGAACATCGGCATTTTCCTCACTCGCACAATGCCTTACATATACAGAATATTGTAGCATACTAAAACCGTCTTTCAAGAGATTTTTGCGGAAATATGTATAATCTTTCCTCGCCTTTTTCGTGTCCGTCGGCAAGTCAAACATTGCAAAAATCCACACCGCTCTATACCCGCTTAGAATCATATTTTTCGCCACAGAGTCTCTTCAGCCACAGAGCACACAGAGGTCACAGAGATTAGTCATTAAAATACTGTCTTTGTGTTTTGGTAACTTCGTGGTTATATGTCCGGTAAATCCAGTAGTTTCTGCTCGCCGGCAAAACATCTTTGAAGTGACGCCGCCGTCCGATGCAGCCCAACCATCAAAGGTCCCTCATATCCTGCTATCTTTACCGGCTCGTACAATACTTCCAGAAGCTTAGCTTTAGTCTGCTGATCAAGTTCGTCAACAGGCCCAATATTTATATAGATATCCCTAACCTTCGCTTCGACAAATCCTCTGAATGGCTCAACAAGATCATCTGCCAGACAAAATGCGTTGTACCGGTTTCGATGATGAATCCCCAATGAAGGCAATAGCCCGGCAGAACACAGCGCACGTGCTACGGCGGCGCGCATCACCATATAGCCGTAATTGAGCATATTATTTGGCGGCGCACCGTTAATGTCCCTGCGAAATGCCTGTGTTGACGAATCTATATCTTGAAGATAAACGGGCCAGAATTTTCTGCTTGCTTGTGCTTCAATATTCGATGGATCGCCGGAGCGAACTCGATGGCGCAAGGCCATTAGAGATTTATATACATCGTTATCTTTTCCGGCGAGCTTTGCCTGGTGTTTTATCTTGGCTTGTACGATTTGCTTCCATAAACGCTTCTTAACAGGCTCTTTGGCCTCGATTTGCTGGCGAAATCGCTCGGTTTGAACGCTGTTACTCTCGATGGGCAGCAGCATACCATCAGGATGATGATTACTACCGCATAACACAACTGCTGCACCGCATCGAAGAAGCTCTGTAAAAACACTATGTGTATAACAAGTGCCCTGATGATCGACCAATAAGACGCCGATATCTTCACAGGGAATGCTTGCGACCTGATCGCTGTCCTCCTTGATGATCAACTGGCCGTACTTGATTGATAGACGCGTCCTTGACGTAGATATCTCGACAATACGCTTTATCATCTTGCCCGCCCTTGATATGTAAGAATATCTTTAATTTATCGGCAATATCAAGAACAGACTTTTACTCTTTCCCCTCAATCAAGCGTTAGGATTTTTGTATCGCCTAAAGGCCCAATCCAAACCTTCTGAGGCGGTTTATCTCCTTCAACTCCGAAGTTTTGAAGATCGGCTCCCTTTAATCCGCCGGTTTTCTTACCTTTTAATTTGATGTCTTCTCTTGCCGTACATTTCTCCGTCTCTTTATCACGACCGGCATCCCAGTGTGGTGTAAGATGTATAGTACCGTTCCCGTCTATCTTGAATACTACAAAGTAATCTGCCTCACCAGTCTCAGGATGCTTCATATAAATAATTTCCCCAATGCTCAGTGACATCATAAATTTGCCGATGCTTGTATCACTTCTATTCACTGCAGATTGCGGTTTTTCCTCGGAATCCTTAGAAGGTCTCACTCTTTTAGTAGCATCGAAGTTCGTAACTACTTGTCCGATCCATTTACCTTGCTTGTTCTCTCTTATCTCAATATGGTGATTACTTTGAGGTTCATAGTATCTTATGGATCGGGGTTTTGGGTCAGGCTCTTTCTTGCCGGTACTCATATTCCATTGTTTTCGTTTCACTGGTGGTGTTACTGTAGGTCTTCGCACCAAGGTCACACGTCTAACCGGCACTCCGCTGTTTAGCACTAAGTCCTTCTTCTTGATCAATTCCTTGATTTGTTTGCCCGTAAAACTATGCGGCTCCAAACCTTCGCGTCTCAATGCTCCTCTTAACTCTTCACGGAACCATCGGTCACGTACGAGCCCAGACTTGCCGCCTGCGATATCCGGCAATGCAAGCATCCGTGACCGAATGTGTCTCTGCACAGCTTTCGACTTTGCTCTATTAAGCTTATCACGTAGTTCGTCCCAACCTTTTGGGACACGAAGATGATTAGGAGTCAATTCCACTGCGGATTTTCTAATTGTAAACTCGCCCGTCAAGTTTCCGTCCTTGTCAATAACGGGTCCGAACTGTGTGTCATTGTGCAGTGCGCCTGTTATTTTTCGCCTCTCAGGCCTATGTGCAACAACAAGCTTCTTCCACTCTTTCATTACATCTGCACGAAAAGAATCAAAATTTCCCCACGGTGGCCTTAAAGGCTCACGTTTTGCCTGTTCGAATCCTTCCGACCTCGCTAATTCTTCTTTTTCTGCTGCGTGTGCGAGTTCACTCAGACGCTCAGGGCCACTCAATGCTATTACTACTGCATCTATCGCGTGGTGTCGATGGTCTGAACGGTTTTTCTTGCCTTCTTGTTTTACATCCTTACTGTCGGGGAAAAGACCCCAGTCTTTTCTCAATATCGATGTGTACCTGCCCTTCGTTGTGAAGACGTGCCGCTTGCTGTCATTGGCATTTCCATATAATGTCTTCTCCAACCATCCCACGACCTGGCGTGAAGCGTAAGCTGTATCCGTTAGCTGTGATTCAACAAATCCATCCAGGTCCGGAACCTCCTTGTGAAGATTATCCCATTTGACCTTATTCTCCTTTTCGAGATGTTTTAGTCGTTGCTCCATTCGGGCAAATTGCTCGTCTGTCAACCACTCTTTTGGTGTCTTATTACCTTTTCCACGATTGCAACCAGTATGACATAAGACCATATTACTCAGGTAGCTGTTTCCACCCCTGCTCTCGGGTATAATGTGATCTATTTCTACACCATTACCATTCGCTGCATTTCTTTCACTTATCGTGTCATTACAATAAGCACACACACCTTCGTTGTCTTTGTCATCATCCTTGCAGATTGCACAGCGAAACCTTTGTTCTCGACAAAGTAATACTCGGTTAACGGCTTTCCTTTGTTGTGTATTTGTCTCTTTATCTAAGTTGAATTTCTGAATTATTTCTTTATATTCCTTTTCTCTGGCTCGATTTTCTGCTAACTGTTTGTTCCGTACAAACGCACTCTGTTTTGCTTCTCTTGCCAATTCCACGACAATACGTTCTGGCTTGGTACCAAATTCTCGGAGATAAGCTTGGATATGTCGCCTTACCTCGTGAATCGCTTTTCTAACTACCGGATTACTTATATCTTCAGGGGCCGGTGGTAGAAGTTCTGGGTGTTTATTCATATATTGACGTATCCTCCGGTTTCCTGCCCTTGCGCCAAATGAGTACCTTTGCCGCTGCTCGTCGTTGGCTCCGTTCGTCGCGTCCTCTGCGAAACGATTCCTTGCTTCATTTACGGTCCATCCTTCTAGCATATAGGGCAGTAGATTCATTATTGCTTTCCGCGAATAATTCACGCGGTCATCTATCTTTGGTCGTTTTCTCCACGCTTCTATAAATGCTTCTGCCTGTCTCTCATCGAATCTCCACCACTTCTGACAACCCTCAGCCAGCTGTTCGACACAATTCTTTTCTTTCGGGTCAAACTTCAGAATTCCTTTGTTTATTGATTGCTGTTTATTCTGATCAAACTTGACCCATTCTTCTTTCCCGATTGCACCTACCACCTCTCTTTTAAACCAGTTCGTATTCAGTCCTCGCTCGGGATCCTTTTCCAAGCTAAGTGTGTACTGCATTTTCTTCTCGCCCTTTGCGATGCCAAGCGCCTTTCGTACTGTCGTTTCCGCTTTTTTAGCGATTTTTTGCTTTTCCAGTGCGGCAATCACTTTCTCCCGTTCTTCTTTTGTTAATCGACGTTTCAATTCCCCTCGTGGTGTTATCCTGATATTGTTCACCGTCTCTAAAACAAGAAATTCCTGAGCATACATATCCGCCTTCGGGCACTTCAGATCTGTTTGCTCCAAATCACAACGAGCCATCGTACCGATATCCCAGTATGTCTTTCTCTGACCAAACAGTATGCCCTTGTATCGCCAAGTTGTGTCATCTTCCGAGTTGTCCAATTCTTTCCTGCATTCATCCGTCAATTGTATGGCCAGTTCGCCTTTAAGAGCCTTTTGCTTTTTCCAGAGCTTATCAAACTCATCCCAAATCAAATCCCTATCGGCACAAAATTCGTAAGTACCATCTCCTGTTGCCTTTTTACGGTTCCGTATCGGTTGACGTATCGTTTTCCCTTTTTTGCCAACAGTCTTTACTCGTTCCTCAAATTTGATCGCCATCAATTGCCCGAATGTCTGCGCTTCAGTATTCGCCATTGCTTTTCGCGTATCACTAATTGCTTCCTTGATTTTTCCTTTATCCTCATCTTCCTCACCAACATCAAATCCATACGCTCCCCTTCGCTGCGCTAAGTGAAGCAAAACACGACCGAATTCATAGGTATTGAGCGCGCGATCCAATCCTTCTTTACGAAGAATCCATGGATTAAGCTCTTCAAGCCATTTCTTTTCTGCCTCCTCGTCTCTCGGCATCCATTCTTTATCCAAGAGAAATCTCCTTATCTGATGCTTCCTATCAGCTCGGCGCATCGTAATTTTTCGTTGGCTTCTATAACCTCGCCTTGCTTGGTTTTTTGGTGCCCCTCGCTTCGTATCAGATTCCTCAACTCCAGACGGAAACACGCTGTCTCCCAACTTGATACGCTTGTTTTTCAAATCAATCCATGCCGAGCCAACAGAGTTGCTTCCTATATCCAGTCCAAGTGTAGTTGTGTACATTATGTCCTCTCCACAAAAAATTTTTTAGTTTATGCTTGACAAAATACTCTATTGAATTGTAATATTACAGCATTGTAACTGATCCGTGCCTGTGGGTTTTCCACAATAAGGCGAAAAATTCGCAGGCACCTACGCCTCAAGGCGTAGACCGCCGTAGCGCATGTAACCCATGTCCTGCGGCTCTTTATTTTCATCATCGTGCTTGTCATAACAAGTAAGATTTCGAAAGAAATCTCGCAGGCACTGCCCCATTGGGTATTTCACAAAATACCCAATGGGGTAAACCTTTTAATCACACAATTAGCCTATCACTAATACAGCGTTTACCAAAACCAAAATATTGTAAAAAATTGAAGATCTAAAGTTTTTTTAAAAAAATGCAAAAAAAGTGAAAAAAACTCGTTTTGGGTGGATTTTTTGTTACCAGCGGGCGAACTTGTGCCTTTAATAGGTAGAATAGAAGTAAAGATGTTAACGCCGAAGAAAGGAGGCGTATGATGTTGATGAGAATACAGAATACAGAATACAGAACACAGAATGGCTCACTTTTCCTTGTTTTTTGCATATTATTGGCTCTTTTATTGTTTTGCGAGCCGGTTTTAGCGGCTACAAAACGGTCCAGCAGCAGTAAATCCAGCAGCTCCAGTAAACAAAGCCGGCAGGCTTCAAGGCCGGCCCCTGCGCCGAGGGCAAATTCCAGATCATCGTCTTCAAGCAGTTCCAGAAGCGTTTCATCCAACCGCAGCTCCAGCCGGATAACAGCAAGCCGGACGCCCAGCAGAAGCACTTCCAGCAGAGCCATAACTAATCGGACGCCCAGCAGAAGTACTTCCAGCAGAGCCATAACCAATCGTACGCCGAGTTCGAGCATTTCCAGCAGGGCCATAACCAACCGGGCGCCGAGTAATAGCATATCCAGCCGGTCGATAAGTTCCCGAACGAGTGCGCCGAATTCAAGCACGCTTGGCCGGCAGATCACGACCCGGTCGAACTCGTCAACGTTAAACCAATCAAGCCGTAACAGCATCAGCAATCGCAGCAGCACACAAAATGCTATCACAAACCGGTCAACGACAAGCTCGAACAACAGTCATAGGGACTCCTTAGGGAGAATCAGCTCCAGCATAACATCACGCATTGGCAATTCTATAGGCACAAAAACGCCGTCCAGCAACACTTCGACTTCGTTCAGGACGAATTCGAGCAGCCGGATCAGCCCGAGCATTACATCACGGATCGGCAGTTCCATTGATACGACAAATACATCCAGCAGCACCGTAAGGCTTCCTGTGGACAACACTTCGACTTCGCTCAGGACGAATTCGAGCAGCCGGATCAGCCCGAGCATAACCTCTCGTATCGGCAGTATAATTAAAACAACAAGACCGTCTGTTTCCAACAGAGCCGAGCAGCCGGCTGCACGCTCAAGCGGAGCTTCGCGTATAGGCAGTTCGAACAGTCTCAGAACGCCGCCGGCCTCGAATGCGAAGAAAGAGCCGACGACAAGCCTACGTTCGCGTATCGGCAGTCCAATCGGCACACGAAGCTCCTCTGCTCCCACAGGAGCAAAGCAGCCGGCTGTAAGCTCAACCATGCCTTCGGCTCCGCTCAGGATAAATAGCAGCCAGTCATCGGTTCGCACCGAGCGCAACCGAGGTATCGGCAGTATAATCGGCAAAAAGGAGCCTTCGGTCTCGATGACTGATAAGCAGTCGGCTACGGACCTGCGTTCTGTTACAATGAAATCCAGCTCGCGTATCGGAAGAACGATCGGCGCGGGAAGCACTCCCAGCCGGTCGGCGGAAAAAGTCACCGGCGTTCGCGAGCCAAAAGCCGCCACCCGCGGAACCATCGGAAGCGCCGCCGGCAGTCATGGGGACTCCCTACGGAGGACGATCGGACGACCGGAAGGACGGGAAACTCGCATTACCGGGGAACGGACGCGATCCGATGTCGGAGCAGGACGCAAAGATTTGAGCGTAAGAGACACAAGCGTCGCTCCGCTTAGAGGCAGCTCAAGAACGACGGGAGTAATCTTGCCGCGGGATCGGATTGCCATAGGCGGAGGTCGAACAGCCGGCAGTTTACGAACAGCCCCTACCAGCCTGCACCGCTATGAAACGCTCAGGCCTTCTCGCGTGCTCTATCACGACCGGCCGCATTTGATCGGAAGTTCGTATCACCATGACTACGCCTACAGAGACTACCATGACCGTATCTGCTCATGGTCCGTCTGGCCGAGATTTCGTTTCGCTCTTTATTACAATTGCGGGCCATGGTTCACGTTCAGATATGTATACCCGTATTATCACCGGAAGTACATGTTCGTCAGCCTGGGCGGCTACTGGCCTCTCGGTTACAGCTATACTCGCTACTACTGGTACGGCTGCCATCCCTACTACTGGTACGGCTACTATCCGATTGCCCGCGAGGTTCGCAGCCCATCTTACAACTACTATACGTACAATTATTACAGCGACGACGGCGGCTACCAGCCGGCTCAGACGGTCAACTCCGAGATATTCGAGAACCTGGCGGAGCAAACAGCCGAGCCACAGGAAGCCACTCTTGCGGACGTTTACTTCGAAGAAGCCGTCAAGGCGTTCGAAGTCGCCCAGTATAATACCGCTGCTATGAAGTTCGCCAAGGCCATGGAGCTGGCGCCGGAAGATATGGTCCTTCCATTCGCCTACGGCCAGGCGCTTCTGGCGAGCGAGCAATATTCGAAAGCCGCCGAGGTCCTTCGCGGGGCCCTGGCAAAAGTCAGCCCGGAAAAAGAAGGCGTTTTCTTCCCTCGCGGTTTGTATCCCGATGAGGAATCGCTGCTCAAGCAGATCGACCGGCTGGCAGAACGGGCCGCTCAGTTCAGCTACGACGCAGACCTGCAACTGCTGCTGGGCTACCAGTTGCTTGGGATAGGCCAGCATGACAGGGCGGTCGAGCCGCTGATGAACGCCGGCAAGGATCTGGAAAATGCGAAAGCCGCCGGGGTGCTGATGGAGCTTCTGGAAAAAATCAAACTCACAGATGCTAAACCTGAAAATCCCGCACCGGCGGAAACTCCGGCACCGGCACCGATCAAAGCTCCTGCTCCGGCACCGCTCCAGACTCCGGTTCCTGCACCCGGTGAAGCCACCATTCCGAGCCCGGCACCGGCCCCGGTACAAAGCAAGGCCTCGATTCAAAACCATTCCAGAGCATTAGGCGGAGCGATGCTTGTCACGAGCCTGTGTGCCCTGGGCACGAGCGTCGGCATCGGGCATTTCGTCCGCGGCTGAATCGCCAACAGCTTTTTGAATTAACCGCAGAGAACGCCGGGAACGCAGATAAAGGAATTAAAAATACAAATACTGCGAACTCTGCGGCCTCGGCGGTAAAAAAGAAAGTAAGTCAGGAGGCACAACGATGAAACCGCCCACATTTATATTGGCACTCTTAATAATGCTGATTCCTTATTCTGTCATTGCGGCCGAGAGCTGGAAGGAATTTGCCGTCTGGCCGACGACCGACGACCAGGAGCTGCCCGACATAGACGGTGACATTGTCGTCTGGCAGCAGTTCGTCGAAGAATATCAGGACTACGACATTTACGTTACGGACATGAATATTCCGGACGACCCGATCGTCGTTATCATCGGCGATGTCAACGACCAGATGCTCCCGGCGGTCTTTGAAAATATCGTCGTCTGGCAGGACTACATCATCGAGGGCGGCTCAGGCGACTGGGACATTAGAGCAAGCGATATCAGCGATCGCGAGCAGCCGGTAATGTACGCCGTATCGAACATCTTCGACAACGACGAGCAGTCGCCGGCCATTCACGGCAACATCGTGGTCTGGCAGGACGGCGCCGAAGGGGATTACAATATTTACGGAGCAGACATTACCGATTTAGAGAATCCAGCGGAATTTGCCGTCGCCGGATTCGAACGTGACCAGCAGCGGCCCGCCGTCTATCGAAATACGGTCGTCTGGCAGGATTCCTATTTCGGCGATGAGGACATTTTTGGCGCCGATATCTGGCAGCGAAACAAGCCTACCGACTTCGGCGTTACGCTGGACGAATTCGACCAGCAGCGTCCGGCCATCTGGGGCGACATTGTCGTCTGGGCGGACAATTACTTCGGCGATATGGACATTTACGCCGCTGATATCTCCGACCCCGAAAATCCCGTAGAGTTCGCAATCACGGCAAATGAAGCGGAACAGACAAATCCCGATATCGACCGCAACATCGTCGTCTGGCAGTCCCGCGGACTCCCTACGGAGGACAATAGAAACGGCGACTGGGACATATACGGCTACAACCTGACCACCCGGCACGAATTTCAAATCACCGACAATCCATACGATCAGACCAACCCGGCCATAAGCGGCAATACGGTCGTCTGGGAGGACAATCGCGATGGAAACTTACAGATATTCGCAGTCGTCCTCGACGGCCCCGAAGTTGCACGATGCACATCAAAGTTAGCAGGTGACATAAACGGCGACTGCAAAGTTGACTTCGACGACCAGGCCATCATGTTATCTCAATGGCTCGAATGCAGTCTCGAACCAAAAGAAGCCTGCATACCTTTTTAGTCAGCATTTCTCTTAATAACTATACCCTGAGTGCAGCCGAATGAGACTCAAAAAAATCATAAATAGAAAGTCAAAAATAGTAGATGACAAAGCATTAGTATGCTTCGCAGTAAAAGACTTCTTATCCGACTGAAATGTGCAAAGGGAAACAACCAAGACTGGAAAAAATGTGTATGATGCCTCCGGAATTCCAACTCAAAAAGGCACCTTACACCTTTAATTCTTCTATTTGTTTATAATAATTTAGAAAGAAATTTTTTTTCTGGTCTATTTCCTTGCTTGAATCATATTTTTCGACAAGTATAATTATCAAAGTATAGGTTATTTTTGATTGTAGAATTAAGTTAAGTGGTCGATAGAGGAGTATTTCCTACGATGGATCAAGTTTTGAACACAATACAACTTGGTGATTGCATAGAGTTAATGAATACAAGGCATGAAGGAAGTGTGGACCTTGTTTTTGCAGATCCACCGTTCAACATAGGGTACGACTACGATGTATATGAAGATTCCAAAGAGCACCAAAAATATATAGACTGGTCTGCTGATTGGATTAGAGCAGTATATCGTGTGTTAAAACCAAACGGCACATTTTGGCTTAGTATTGGAGATGAATACGCCGCTGAATTGAAAATAGAAAGCCTTAAAGCCGGGTTTCACTGCCGCAGTTGGGTAATTTGGTACTATACGTTTGGCGTTAATTGCTCAAAGAAATTCACTCGATCGCATACACACCTCTTTTATTTCGTTAAAGACCCTAACAATTTTACATTTCGTGAAGAAGATCTTGAGAACCGAGTTCCTTCTGCACGAGAACTTGTCTATAACGACAAACGGGCAAATTCCAAGGGTCGTCTTCCTGATGATACTTGGATTCATCGACCGGCAGATGCTATCGGGGAAATGATTAGTGATGACGATGAATCCTGGTATCCGCAACTATCTTCCCTTCCAATGGATCATGACAGAACTTACATATTGCGTCCACATGATTTGGAGCATAGCTTTGCTCCCTCTGAAAATACATGGTATTTTCCTCGCGTAGCAGGAACATTTAAGGAACGTGCAGGTTTTCACGGTTGCCAGATGCCTGAGCAATTGTTAGGTCGGATAATTAGAACATGTTCGAATTCTGATGATATTGTTCTCGATCCATTTTCCGGTAGTGCTACGACTCTTGCCGTTGCAAAGAAACTTGGCCGACGTTTCATAGGTTTTGATATTTCTAAAGATTATGTGAAATATGGATTTCAGCGCCTAAGTAATATACGTGTCGGTGACAGGCTCGATGGCTCACCTGAACCTATGAAAAGTGCTCCTAAAACGGCAGCCCCCAGAGGCAAAAAGAACCGACGAAAAAATCCTAATTCACAAATCAAAATAGCAGGAAATCTAAAAACAAGAGAAACTAAATTCAGTAAAATCCAGTCGGAAATGACTTATGAGGGTATTATTGAAGCCTTTCGTTTAACACACGACGGATTTTCATCGGATCGGGTCGTGGCTGATCCGGATATCAACAAGGAATTTATTACTACCTGTGAAAAATTGGGTTTGGCTGGTGATGCAAGAACATGGAATATACTATTATTTCGGTTACGCAAACAAGGCAAACTTGCCCACTTTGAAACCATCCATCGCACTAGTATTCCCTGGGATGAGTGTGACAAGTATATTTTCGCCAGTGAAATTGCATGGCAGATAATGATTGATGATGGATCTGCGAGGAGTCTTGATGAAATTCTTTGTGATCCAGTATTAACAGCAAAATTTGACGAGACAGCAGGTCGCTTTGCACCAGGCTATCAACCGCTTAATTATCGATGGGCTGCATTAAAATTAAGAAAAGAAGCAAAATACGCTCGAAGTAGAGCTGCTATACTTACACCACCAACACGTATGGGCAAGAAGGTTCCAATTAAAGAAATGGAAATGAATAAATTATCTCATGAGCCCGGATTGTATGTTCTTAGTGAACGGACCCGTAAACTCTATGTTGGTGAGACCCTTGATTTAAGTGGTCGATTTACGACGGAGTGTTGTCAGGCTTGGACAAACGATTTTAAACCAGTATTTGTGCAAACACTTGCTATGGATCCTACACCCGCTGGCAGACTTGCTTGGCAAAGCTGCTTGGTAAAAAAACTCAAACCACGTTTCAACAGCTATGAGCTTCGGTCTGTCTCATGAAAACGGCTATTATAGAAGCTTTAGATACTGCATCAGATGGTTACTCATCAGACCGAGTTGTTGCTGACCCGGAATTAAATCGACGTTTTATTTCAGAATGTCGATTACGTGGGCTGGAGGACTCAGCCGAAGACTTGAATCGGGCATTATTGAATCTTCGCAAAGCAGGTGGCTTAACAGACCGACCAAGAGCAAAACGAACCCATTTCCACATTGAAGATGAATATCGATTTGCATCTGAAATTGCCGCACGTTTTCTTGAACGTCGCGATGGAATAAGTCTTGATTCAATTATATGTAATCCTGTTAAAGTTTCTGAATTTGATGAAGTAGCAGCACGAATCGTTCCTGGTTACAGTCCATTACAGTATCGATGGGCCGCATTAGGATTGCGTAAAAAGAAAAAGCTGGCACCGGAAATCACTGGGAGAATTGTCCCACCAGAAGACGTAATAAATATACCTATTAATGAAATTGTCCCTGATGAGCTTCCTGCATCTCAAGGTATATACCTTTTTATTTCATCCGGTCAATTACTATATGTCGGAGAAACTGAGAATCTAAGAAAAAGACTGAAGGTAACATCTCACCGAAGTGCCACAAAATAATTTGCGACTTTCGTAAATGTTAA
>CAZHBL010000103.1:0-12240 GCA_964530105.1 uncultured Pirellulales bacterium
ATGCCTGATATATCGGCTTGAAAGCCTGTTTTAAATGAATTTATAGGACAATCTCATTTGGGATGAGTATAACATTCGATTTAAGATCATCAACGTTGTGCTTATCTTTTCTGGATATGACTAAATCAATTTCCGGCATGGTTTCTGTAACTTTGCCAACAGCATCCAAATCCATTGCCTGATGGGTATACTCGATGCCAACATTCCAGCGACCCTGTCCGAGAAGGGCCTTTGGCGGGCCCATCGGGGACAAAGCAAGAACTACTGAGTTGCATACCGTTACCATCATAAGAACAAAAGCAAATAATACTATTTTCTTTTTCATCAGTCACAATCCTTCCAACAAACTCAAATCACTCATTTATCATGCTTGGCTACATAGCCAAGTCTCTTTTTTCTCTCTTGTCGAATGGAATATAGCTATTATTACCTGCTCTAACCATTTCATGGCCATATAGGAGAGAGATTAACGGAAACAATTATTGTAAACCCGGATTTTCCCATTTACATTTCACTGAACTGCTCCTTCAAGCTTCACGTCTCAAAACAAACAAAGTAATTTCACCTGTTTGTTCTGTTGATTTCTTCGCTTAGAACATACATTTTTGTCCCTCTGCACCAATTGCAAAATGGTTATTTGCTTTTTCATTTGGTTCCGGCAGTTTTACTTCACAAGAACAGATAAACCGGTCCGATAGATTAGTCACCTGCGAATCTGCTTACAGTGATAATATCATCGCCGTAGTAGGTTCCCCCCGATTTGAGTTTGCCCTTAACTCTCAATTTGAATTCTCCGTAACCATACAGAGTATCCATCAATTTGGACCTATTGAATGAAATACTAGTTTTTGGCCTGTTTTCAGTTCCAGAAATATCCGGGTGGCTTCCTTTTTCTATGAATTCTTCTGTGTTTCGGTCCAGATAGTAAAGTTCAGGTCGGTCGTCTTGGTCAATGTCACTTTTTTTAATCCCTTCCGGGAATTGTACAATGGCTGTAATATATTGTCCGGTTCCATTACGTCTTAGCACGTCGGGAGTTATACTCAGATCAACTTTTATCGGTGGAGGGATTTCAATAACAGGTTCATTAACCTCAACATCAACACTTGTCGTTAATGGCGGTGTTTCGTTACTTTTAATAGTGACAGAATTGTTAATGATAGTGCCCGGGAGCGTATCTTGATTGACTTTTACTGTTATCTCCAGACATGTGGCCAATCCTGGTTCCAGAGATCTAAGTACACCTGTAAAGGAATGTTCATTGGGATCATAATAACCGATAAAGTTGCCATTGTCATTCTGAACATCTACGAAATTTACTTCGCTCGGGAGAGTATCGCTGAGCAATACATCTGTTACCTTGGAATCGTTATTATTGTTATCGAAGCAGATTTGATAAATGAAGCTCTGGCCAGGCTCTATCAAATCGATTTCACTGCCGGAACTATCTACGGCTTTCTTGGTGATATTAAGTGATTTATAGGATACAACAGTATCGATGCCGGCTGTAGATGCCGGCGTTTCGTTGCTGTTTATTATCGCAGAATTGCTGATGATAGTACCGAGGGCCGTATCTTGACTAACTTCTACTATTATCTCCAGACAAGTAGCCAATCCTGGTCCCAGAGATCTAAGTACCCCTGTAAAGGAATGCTTTTCAAGATCATAATGACCTTCAAAATTACCATTGTCAACTTGAACTGATATGAAAGTTACTTCACTCGGTAGTGTATCGCTGAGGAGTACATCTGTTACCCCGGAATCGTTATTATTATAGAAGCAGATTTGATAAATGAAACTTTGGCCCGGCTCTATCCAGTCGATTTCACTGCCGGAACTATCTACCGCTTTCTTGGTGATATCGAGTGGTTTATAAGAAGTGGCAGCATCGACGCTTGCTGTAGATGGCGGTGTTTCATTGCTGTTGATGGTAACAGAATTAGTTATAGTCATTCCCGGAGTGATATCAGGATTGACCTTTACTGTTAGCCGGTTTTCAATCGCTGATTCAGGCGCCAAAGTTGGATATAACCATGTATAAGTATGTGTAGACGGATCGTACGTTCCGGAAACTTCATTACTATCGGCCGATACGAAGCTCACTTGATACGGCAGGATATCAACAACGGTAACGTCCGTCACGTTCTGAGAAAAATCATTGCTATCGAAGGAAATTCTGTAGGTAATGGTATCGTTCGGATCGATATTTTGGATTTCATCAACAGTACCTACAACTTCCTTTCTCAGATTCAAATTAAGGTCACTTGTAATTACTGTCAGCCCTTCCCAATTACCGGGATTAGAAAAAACAAAATATCCACTGTAATCGCTCCAGGGATTACTCACTCCGACTGTTGCACATCGCCCATCCGGTGGCCCGAGTATATTGTCGTCATCTGATATATTACTAGATTCCCATTCCCCGCTTAATTCGTAAGAAGATAAGTAGGACCTATCTGAGCCTTGGATACTATCGAGTAGAAATTCTCCTACAGTGGCAATAAGATAGAACCGGTATTGACCTGAGAACGTTTCGGTTTGACCATTCGATTTGCCCAGATTCACGTAACCGTTCGCTTCCAGATTGGCAATTCTCCCGTAGTCTCCTTCAGTCCAATCTATCCATTTATCACCACCCCAGACCTCATACATAGTCCAGGGAGAATCTTCTACCGTGAATCGATATCGACTTCTGATGTACTTGGATGCGCTGATCCATATACCATCGTTATTGTAGTCCCATTGCGATCGTGGGCTAAAAACCATTTCGGTTTCCCAGAATCCATCCGGTAGATAAACGGGACCCCAACTTGAATCAATCTTATCAAAATCTTTCCATTTGCCTCCAAGCCAAATGGTGCCAAGTTCATTCACATCTATATAAATATCTTCGACGTTTGGATCTAAGCAGTATTCCCAACTGAATGTAACGGGAGATTTGACTGTTTGCCTTTGTAATGGAAAAGTTAATACGGGTTCCTGTGTCGGTTGTGGAATCGCTTGCTTTGTATTTGGAATGCCAAACCATGCTGTTGTTTGGCTCTGGTTACCGTCGGTTTGATATAATATTATCGTATATTCTCCATCACCATAAGCTTGTAAGTCAGTCAGGTCTCTAAATCTTGCTTTGTATTCCCATGCCGCATATCTTCCTTCAGGCTCACGTTCATATTTATACGAAGTCCAGATACTGTTCAACAACCGGCCGGAAAGTTTGGGAATCTGGAAGGTATTCCCTGCCGGCGTTAGAAACCCTATGCCGACTACATCAGAATCCATATTCATTGCTGTTTCATCAAAAGAAAGGATTTTCATATAGAATTCGTACGTTAAGTCATTATCGTCGGTCGGATCACCGTAATCCCAGATTTGTTCAATATAAATCTCGGATATATAATCCCATGTTTTTCCTGTTGGTATTTCTCTCGTGATAACATTAGTATTTGCCGTCACTTGAGGAGTTTCGTTGCCAACAATTATTGCAGAATTGGTAATGATAGTTCCTGGGGGGGTATCTTGATTGACTTTTACTGTTATCTCCAGACAAGTGGCCAATCCTGGTTCCAGAGATTTAAGTACCCCTGTAAAGGAATGCTTTTGAAGGTCGTAATGACCTGTAAAATTCCTATTGTCAACTTGAGCCGATGCAAAAGTTATCTCACTCGGGAGTGTATCGCTGAGGAGCACATCTGTTACCTCGGAATCGTTATTATTGTTATCGAAGCAGATTTGATAAATGAAGCTCTGGCCCGGCTCTATCCAATCGATTTCGCTGCCGGTGCTATCTACGGCTCTCTTGGTGATATTAAGTGGTTTATAATATACAACAGCATCGATGCTTGCTGTAGATGGCGGTGTTTCGTTACTGTTGATAGTAACAGAATTGGTAATCATTGTGCTTAATGCGAGGTCTGAATTTACAGAGACCTCTAACTCTAAATGAACTATTGCTCCGGGTTTCAGAGAATCAAATGTCCACGTATAAGTGTGCGCTGTATCATCATAGTTTCCGTTAGCATTTATGTTGTCGGCTTTTATGAAGGTTACGTCTTTTGGGAACTCATCAATTACGGATACATTTGTCACTTCGAAATCGTTATCTATGTTGTCCAAGTCGATAGTATAGGTAATGATATCATTGGCACTCACCTGAGCGAGCTGGCCCTCTGGAAAGCCAAGGATTCTTTGTTTCAAGTTAAGGGTATTACTCGTCGTAACAACACTAACACTGGTTGTAGTTGAAGGTGTTTCGTTGGTACCAATCGTAACTGAATTCGTAATAATCGTACCGGCATCTATATCAGGATTCACCTGTACGGTTAGCTCCAATAGCTTGGAAGATCTTGGCGGGAACTCTTCATACGACCAAAAATAAGTATGTTTCTTTGCTACCTCGTCAAAAACATAATATCCGTTTACTCCATTTTCATCGGCCGATACAAAAGTTACATCATCTGGTAGTATATCAATGATAGTTACGTCGGTTACGGCATAAGAATTGTTATTATCGAAATAAATACCATACGTATAAGTGTCGCCCGGGCTTACTGTCTTAATTTCATCGTCACCAGAGCCTTCGATAGCACCTCTGAGAACTTGCTTTTTGAGATTTAGCGGATTGTAACCGATATCTTTACCAGGGATAGCAAGGCCGGTAGGATTTCCAATGGCAGTAACGATATCGATCTGGTTAAGAGCTTTGTCATAAACCAGAAGATTATCTCCGCCGGGCTCGGTGTTTCTTCCAGTGCTCATATATACCAAGCCTGTGTCTGTGTCCACACCGAGCCCCATAACGCCAGCATCTGCCTCCACCTGCACCTCAGCTTCAGTACCTGTAGATAAGTGGTATTGAGTAAGGAACGTATTGCCTGCATATCCTCCGCCGG
The DNA here is from genome assembly GCA_964530105.1 of uncultured Pirellulales bacterium. GTDB lineage: Bacteria > Planctomycetota > Phycisphaerae > Sedimentisphaerales > Anaerobacaceae > JAFGPJ01. The sequence continues at coordinate 4,890 of CAZHBL010000103.1, forward strand.
TATAAACAAAGCCATTATTAACATCTATTGCGATACTGATGGCAATGCGGCCCAATGTGATGGTGTTAACCAGACTCCAGTCGGAAGTCGTATAAACGGTAATTGTATTGCTGGCATTGGCAACGTAGAGAAGGTCGTTGATATCGTCAAGGGCAATCCCATAGGCGGAGGCATTTCTCAGGCGGAATGGTGAACCCGACACATGATTAAGTGTGGTTATCTGCGGCTGCCAATTATAAACGTATAAGCTGCTTGTTCCACGGTCAACACAGTAAAGTAAGCCCTTCTGGTGGTCGTAAACGATACCCGCCAGGTCCGTGGCGTCCGGGGCTAACGTTGTACCAGCATCCGTCATCGTCTTGGCTTCTATCAATTGAATTTCATTACTGGCTTCGTAAGTGATGAATACGTATCCGGAATCCGTATCGATTGCCATACCTACTGCTCCCAGCATTCTGTGGGGAATATTGTGCTGGGCCTGAAACGTTAAAGTACCATCAAATTCGATATCGTATGCTTGTACGGGCAATGTTCCATCTTCGCTGGCCCCTTTGATATCGGCGATTACATACAGCGATTTCGCCATTAGAGACTTTGGAGCAAACATTATAAATGCGACCGCCGCTACGAGCACCAGAAGGATATCAGCTCCAAACGCTTTCTTTAAATTCTTGCTTTTCATAACTGAGTTCCCCCAACAGCATTTATGCTTGAATTTAGCTTCCCCGGCATATACTTTTGTACTACCAATACAGCAGATTACAGAAATCCTGCACTTTTCAAAGGAAGTTGCTTATAATTCCTCCATGAAGTATAAAATCTTAAATATTATAACCAATTTTAAAAAATTGTCAAGTGAAATGTCCTATAACTAATAAAAAGTTTCGCTGTTTTCGAGGCCAAAAACGCTGTTTTTCAAACACAAAAGCGTTAGGATAGACCGCCACATTTAAGGATTTTTCTGTAATACCGTCTTTGCCTTTTACGATTTGACTGACTGCTGCGTCTTTGGCTGCATTTCGGGCAGTAGGTATACCCCGGCTCACAAGTTCCGTCGCAAGCTCTACATTGAGGTATATCCTCTTTCACAATCGGCTCAGGTTCCGGATTCTTGCGTTTATGGTAGGCTTGCTTCTTTCTCTGACGTTCTCGTTCTTCGGCACAGATGGTGCAGAACTTATGCCCAGGTAAAAAGCTCATGTCCACATGAACAGCGGAGGATGCCATTCTTCGCTACAGGCTTGCGTATCCCGAACGGCCTTCTGAATTTGAACTCATCGAACAGATCGAAGCTGTCCTTTTCTTCCAAGTGCCGGCGCCAGTAGTGCTTGCATATCTTCCGGCCCCGGCGTTCAGTTAGTGGCCGCCAGCCCATATAGGTTGCCCCTGTCATATCCTTTCACATTGCATAATCCGTTCATGTCTTATGCCCGTTATTAACTATGGATTAACCTGAACCTGCGATTTGCAACAGATGCGCGCGTCTGGCGCTCGGTTGCGTCTCGGCCAGCTTCATAAGTCCTTATTTGACAGTTATAAACCATTTGTTCACAATCACTTACAAAACATACAGCCGTATTCAATGAACGGAGATGATTAGATTAGTGAGTCGTTATATGATTTGGATGTACTATAAATTGACTGACTACTTGCGGATTCTCGTTGATCACATCATCAGGATCAGCCAGCAAGTCAGTCTCACTGTACGCATCCACGCCATAAACCGTCACAAGAAGATCCTGGGTTTCGGCTACAATCTCAAATTCCGCCCATCCATAAGTGTGACAGGCCAGATAATCACCACCGAGCAGTTCGGCATCGATCAGTCCTTCAGCTTCCGGATTGTTTTCATTAAGCCCTATAGGGTCATAATCGAGGACCTCGAGCTGAGTATTGATAAGGCTTTTCAGAAAGTCATCTTTGTCATTAACGATACTGTCAGTATCAGGCGCCACAGGAAGTCTGTCATAAATACCCTTAAGAAACGGGCTCAATACTCCGGCGGACGAAGCTAAGTCTACAGTAGAAGGCCCCAGAAGAGCATCAAAGAAAGCGACCGGCCCTGTTACGACCTCAAAAGCACTAATAGGTGTAGATTCAACAACCACAGCATCGTCAGTTCCTTCGGCCTGTAATTCCTGGTAGGCAAGGTTGTTCACAATGGTCCCATGAAAATCAGCAGCAATGAAAACAACGTTCTCAATATTGTTATCGTGGATGAATTTGAGCAGTTCGGTACGCTCGGCCGCATAGCCCTCGAACCGGTCCTCGGCGTTGATAATGCCAAAGTTCTGAATCGGCTCAGGGATTATGACAAATTTCCATGTGATGCCGTCCTGCTGACTATCAAACAGATCGTTCTTGAGGCATTCCACTTGAGCGCGCCCCAACAACGTTCGATCCGCGGTAAACGTACTGGCTAGGAAAGCCGCGGTTTCATTTGCATCAAATGGATCCGTGACGACCGGCAAAGGCGCATTTCGAAAAGATCTTGAGTCCAACATAACAACAACTGCATCGCTTCCGTAGGTAGCCTTCCGGTAGAACTTGGGTTTCCCGTGCATGAGTACATCATTAGGAGTATTCCACACTTCACTCCGTATCGGATGGTATTCCTGAAAAGCCTGCATAGCATCTTGATACACCTGAGTTTCGTTGACGAAGTTTACCTCATCTGTGAAAAGCGGTGGTTCCAAAGGGTGAACATCCTGGGCATCAGGCGACTGGCCTGGGATTGCACCGCCGGCAAAATTGTCAACAATCTCATGATCATCAATAGTCGCCAAGATTGATGTTGAGGCATTCATTACGGCCATTATGTTCGATCCGAATCGGGCTGACAGATTCTCGTTGTGCTTGATACGAAAGTCTTCGAGTGTGCGTGCCTGAAAAATACCAGGAAGGGCAGGTGTTTCGGAATCGGCGTAGATGCTATCTCCAAGTTTGATAAAGAAATCCAGATTATGTTCCGGAACATTCTTGAGACTGGGAAAAGGTGGTGCCTGCTGCCAATCTCCCGATGCTCCGAAACGGAAACCGGCATAGTTACCAATGTCGCAGGGTGTTCTAAACTGACCAACTGCGGCCTCGTTCTGTGCATCAGTAATACGGTAGTAGTATTGGGTCGCTGGGATGAGCCCGCTTAGCTCCACCTTTACCGGCTGATTCATATCCCCGACCACAACGGTTTCGTATCCGTCTATTATTCCAAAATCGTCAAAGGTAGAGTACTCAAACATTACTTCTCCGAGGGCTGTACTGTGAGCCCACAATACGGCAGATGTTTGCGTCACATCACCGGATGCTACTCCATTCGGCAAGGTGAACATCTGCCCGCTGGCTGATAAAGGGGCAAAGGTCGCGATAAACAGCCAAATCATGAACAAAATGGCAGGACTATGTTTTAAATGCCTTATCATCTTCCTTAACCTCCAAGTACCCTCTAAGCCTTGTTATATATTCCTGCCTCTGCCATAAGGTGTTTAACACAAGAGTCAAGCACATTGTCAGATGGAGCCTGAAGCAAGGCAATTCACAATGTTTTACACATCCATGGTAGCAAATATTGTGCGCATATACAACATTTTTCTGCTTAGCTTACTATGGTTGTCTTGTGTCATACCCAGTCGCAAAAACTTGAATTTGGGATCAAGAGGATGTACACTTAGAGACGTATAGGAGATAACAGATGCCACAAAAGATAGAGATTACCGCCGAGAACGTGCTGGTTGAATCAGAGTTGAATGACGGCCCAACAGCGAAATCGATAATTGATATACTGCCAATAGAGGCTCTAGCCCAGCGATGGGGTGGAGAGATATATTTCTCAATACCAGTGACAGCAAATCTTGAACCCAAAAATCGCGAAGTATTAGAAGCCGGAGAGTTGGGATATTGGCCTCCTGGAAGTGCTTTCTGCATTTTCTTTGGTCCCACACCATTATCACAAGGTAATGAAATCAGACCTGCATCGGCCGTCAATGTTATTGGAAAAATGAAAGGTGACTGGTCCGGATTGTGGGACGTTCACAGTGGAGGAAGGATCGTTATCAAGGCGACCGAAGGCGCCAATGAATAACAAGCCCCGGCCCGCGACTGCCGGAGACGGTTCGTGTGAGAAACCAGGAGTTGTGGTCCTGAGCTGGAGAGGTAGTATTGGATAGCCGAAGGTTGTCCCGATTCTGTGTTTCTTTCGGCGTGGCAAGTTGAACTTATCGGAATATCGTTGAAATTGAGATGAAATTAAGTTATATGAGATTTGAAGCTTGTAGGAGTATTTCAGTGAAGTGTATATGTGAAATCCCGGTTAGGATTTGCTGTTCGTGCCGAATTTGTCCTTGGGACTAAGACGGGTACTTGTTAAAATGGTACGATAGGGGGACGAAAGAAGGTTCAAAGGAGGATTTGAGCTATGAAGTCGAGTCGAGATTATGACGCCGAATCACCCAATGTAGTCCTTGCGCATGTGCGGTCCTTAGCTTGGACGGCAGGAGTTATCGTGGTCCTCCATTGCTGCGCGGCATGGGCGACGCCTGCGGACCCTGCGGTGATTGTCGAGGAGCCCCAAGGTAGGGAGTCATTTGTAGTTAACCTGACTGTTGGCGACAACAGAGTAGTGGGAACAATTGATGTCGGCCTTATTCTCGAAACAGACAGCAGCCTTGCCGCGAATAAGAAAGGCTCGCTAAGCCTGACTCTTAAATTGGGTGGACTGACCAGATTGTCCGGGAAGTCTTCCGAGTCACCTGAGAGATTAGCAGATGGCAAGGCAAGTGACCTTGAGTGGTCGATCGTTTCCGGACACGTGTCCTTCGCATATGACGATGCAGTGGGAGAATGCCTGGGACCTGTAACAATGTGGGCCTATGATGTATCGAAGGCAGCTTGGACAGAGGTTACACCGCCGTCCAAAACACAGCAGACTATCGCGCAGCTTTTTGAGGCTACTGCTCACACTGCCGTGGGATGGCTTGTGCCTCCAGCCTCGATGGCGATGTCCGGGGGGGGAGGAGGCCGAGAAGCTTCGAAAGCTTCTGTTTGGTGGCTCTGCTGAAAGCAATCCTTGGCTGGACGAAAACAAGTATGATGTGGTTTCGGTTCCCATATATCCATTTGGAGGCGGTGTCAATCTTCGGCCGGCGACCATGAAAAAGTTGTCTAAACTCCGCTTTGACTTGCCGATGCGTTTCCAAAATTCCAGTACACTCCCCATACATGCGCTGATTCGATTGAAGATGCACTGCTTGAAGGACTGGGAGCCCGGAGTCATCGACCAAGAAGCAACGACCGACATTGTAGGAACTGTCCATTTGCAGAAAAGTACAATTCACATCGATTCAGAGGACGCAAGCAGAGATGTCCCAGTAGCGAGTGCCTCCAGACCCAAAGAAAAAACCATCGATCTTGGAAACGGCGTAACAATGGACCTTGTTCTAATTCCAGCGGGGAGTTTCTACATGGGGTCCCCCACGTCCGAGAAGAACAGACGTGATAACGAAGGGCCCTTGCGAAAGGTGCAGATCACTAAGTCATTCTATATGGGCATGTACGAGGTGACTCAGGGGCAATACATTGCTGTGATGGAAGCTAGTCCGAGTCATTTCAACGACCGGAAGTTGCCTGCTTACGATATACTTTGGGATGAAGCCGTGGCATTCTGTGACAAGGTTGGAAGAGGAGCGAGACTACCGACCGAAGCTGAGTGGGAGTACGCCTGTCGGGCGGGGACACAAACGCGTTTCTCCCATGGTGATGATCTGGACGGCTCACAACTTGGCGAATATGCTTGGTACAGAGCTAACAGTCAGAGGCCCGGACAGTCGAAGCCGACTCCACGCGACATACATTACCCCGGACAGAAGAAGCCGAATCAGTTCGGCCTTTACGATATGCACGGCAATGTCGGGGAATGGTGCGCTGATTGGTATGAATATGGGTACAGAAACGCAGAAAGCATCAACCCAACCGGGCCCTCCGAGGGAAAGGTGCGTGTTGTTCGCGGTGGCATCTGGTACGCTACTCTACCGAACTGTCGTTCTGCGTCTCGCGACTGGGTCCCACCCTCCTCGCGGGTCTACGTCGGATTTCGTATTGTCCTGGACGCGGATTAACCCTTTGCTGTCTGTCTTCGCAGAGCGAAAAAGGATCGAATCGGCTTCGCCAGGACTACGACGTCTCCGGTTTTTCACCTGAGGTGCAGGCGATCCTCAAGGGATTGAAGAAATACGGCATGTTCGTAGCCGACAACGGGATCGAATGGGCCATCTCTGTCGCTCCCGACCCGAGGATCCCGAACCTGCACGAGGAACTGCGGCGAGTCAAAGGCTCGGGCTTTGAGGTTGTAGTGGCGCCGGAGTAGCTGGCGTTTTGAGGGTGGATCTATTGGCCTGCGGAAAACGCCTCTCAGCCCATGCCCTGTATGAGGCTGAATATCAGGTGGCTGTAGCAATATACTATGGCACTAAGCTGCGAAGCTTGGCTGATAAGTCGTAACGAGGATGCCTCAAAGGAAGTTTTTGTGGCAACAGGGATTTCATCATTTGACTTTGAGCTCTTCATAGGTGAACGTTACCGGCCGAAAACTAATTCGGCATAGAATTAAGAGCTTTTTCTGCTGCGATTCTTTATTTCACTGAACACAGGCTCATATCCAGATGTAGTATTAATTATAGGACGGAACCTACTCAGGCCGAGTTTAGTTTTCTCCCTCTCCTCCTCTCGGCCTGCTTTTTAAGCATAAAATCATCGAGCCCGTTTTGCCTGCTTAGATTTAACAGACCGGGCATGCCCTTTTAAACATGGTACTGTCCTAAGGTCCTGTTAGCAAAGCATATCTCATGAGACATTTGAGCGTGATATGCGATCTTTTAGTTTATCGCCTCAATGACAAAAGTGGAGAAAAAACGTTACATTTAGTGTCAACACCGGCACATAAATATAGTTTCTTATAAGTTAAATACCAGATGCTACTGGTTCAGCCCCTGTTGTGATTGCGTATTTCAGGCAGGGGCTTTTTTGTTAATTCGCTTTTCGTCTGAATTTCCTGTATATTCGTCTTGTCCGCTCTGCGCTTCTCGTTAGAGGAACCTTTTTTCGCAGCGCCGCTTTTAACCAGAGACAGGGCTTTAATGCACGCCGCTTTGGTAGTGCGATCACGCTGTTTCAGCCCCTGTTCGAGAACCTCCAAAGCCAGCTTTTTCATCCTGCCCTTCATACTCCTCAGTCCGTATGCCGCCGCCTTCTTCGAGGTCCTTGAGAAGTCGCCGAGCAATACCTGCGTGAGAATCGCCAAACCATCCTCCTGCATCCATGAAAGGTTGAAAGCCGCCAGCCGGGCAGTTGTAATATCATT